>NZ_BSBO01000009.1:0-96051 GCF_027924685.1 Sellimonas catena | reverse complement strand
AAGAGCATTCTGTTAAAAAGAAACATAAAATGATCAGATAAAGTCCGAACTGAATTGTCTGAAAATAAAAGAAATAAACTGATATCAAAAAAAGAAGAAAAAGTGCCAACGATTACTTGACACATACCGGGGAGAGTGTGCGCTTGACATGGCGGCAGGAAGGTGCTATAACTCGATTTAGGTATATGTTGCCGTACGAAAAAAGGAAAATGCAGGAGGAATGAAGATGTTAGATGCAAAAGTAGCAGAATTGCTGAACACTCAGATTAATAAGGAGTTTTATTCCGCTTATTTATATCTGGATTTTGCAAATTATTATACAGAAGAGGGACTGGACGGCTTTGCCAACTGGTACAATATTCAGGCTCAGGAGGAGCGCGACCATGCGATGCTGATTCTGAAATATTTACAGAATAATGGATGCAAGGTGACTCTGGAGGCCATTGACAAGCCGGATCAGAAATACGAGTCATTTGCAGATCCACTTCGGGCAGGATATGAGCATGAACAGTATGTAACAGGACTGATTCACAATGTTTATGATGCGGCAAATCAGGTAAAAGACTTCCGTACGATGCAGTTCCTTGACTGGTTTGTAAAAGAACAGGGAGAAGAAGAGACCAATGCGGAAAATCTGATCAAGAAGTATGAATTGTTCGGATCCGATCCGAGAGCCCTTTACATGCTGGATGGAGAACTTGGCGCCCGCGTATATGCAGCACCATCTCTCGTATTATAGAAATTTGTCCTGGATGAAAAAAGCCTGCGCAGAATGGTTGTTCTGTGCAGGCTTTTTTCTTGATTGCGGAAGCTCGTTGTGCTACAGTAAAACTATCTATATTGGCGGCATTCTGACTGCCGTTTCTGTCTTCTTCTATCAGAGAAGAAGATCTCTTTTGCCGAAAGGCATTCTCATTTTCGGAAACTCCACATCGGAGTCATAAAACCCGCAAATGAACGAAATGACAACTGAAAAAAGAAAAGGAGGAACATGGTTATGGCAACGATTTTAAAGACGTATTTTCCAACCATACGCACGCGCAAAGAAGTATTAGAGGAGATTTCCGAAAGCGAAAAACTCTCTGAGATGTTCCGGCAGTGGAACGAAGGGCAGCAGGAAGAATTTCTGGATGTCTGTACAGGAAACCGGGGGCTTCGGATTCTCTATGATTCCTTTTTTAAAGAGATTCTGAATCCCGAGACAGCCCCGGAGCGGCTGGAGGATTTTCTATCACTTGTGCTGAAAAAGAAAGTAAAGATTTTAAAAGTACTTCCCAATGATACGGTGCGGATTGCTGACGAACATTCTCTTGTGATTATGGATATTGTAGTGGAGCTGGAAGATCAAAGTATCGCAAACGTGGAGGTACAGAAACTCGGCTATCTGTTTTCAGGTCAGAGAAGTGCCTGCTACTCAGCAGATCTGCTCCTCAGGCAGTATAAGAGAGTGAAAGGAGAACGAGGAAAATCTTTCAGTTACAAAAATATGAAAAAGGTGTACACGATCGTTCTCTACGAGAAAAGTCCAAAAGAATTTAAAGAATATCCGGATGATTATATTCATAAATTTTCCCAGAAATCAGATACAGGAATCAAGCTGGAATTATTGCAGGAATATGTATACATTCCGCTTGACGTATTTCAGAATGTTGTGCAAAATAAAGGTATAGGAAACAGACTGGAGGCATGGCTTGAGTTTTTCAGTACAGATGAACCGCGGAGGATTGCAGGACTTTTGAAGGAATATCCGGAGTTCAAACAGATGTATCAGGAGATCTACGAACTGTGCCAGAATGTAGAGAAGGTGATGGAGATGTTCTCAAAAGAATTGTTGCAGCTGGATCGGAACACGGTACAGTATATGATTGATGAGATGCAGGAAGAAATTGACGGACTTAAAGGAGATCTGCAGAAAAAGGAAACTGTGCTACAGGAGAAAGAAACTGTGCTACAGGAAAAAGACAGCAGACTGCGGGAGACAGAAGCATCCTTAAAAGAAAAAGAAGAAGAAAATGCAAGGCTCCAGAATCAGATTCGGGAATTGATGGAGAAGCTGGAGAAATAGAAGTGAGATAGCAGCAACGCTGTCTGGAATACAAAAGCGCCTGTATGGGCGCTTTTGTGTATGCAAAGTAAGAAACGATATTTCAAGGGAGGGAAAAGCTGATGGAGAGCTGGAAATCAATCTGGAAGCGGGAAGAAGATCTTGCGCACATTCATGGGTGGGATTTTTCGCATATTGAGGGGCGGTACGAGGAAGAGAAGGATCTTCCCTGGAATTACAGGGAGATTGTAAATCAGTATCTTACCGGGGATGCAGAACTTCTGGATTATGACACCGGCGGGGGAGAATTTCTGCTCTCGCTTGGACATCCGTGGCAGAAGACATCCGCAACGGAGGGATATCCTCCGAATGTGGAACTGTGCCGGGAAACATTGCTGCCTTTGGGAATTCATTTTAAAGAGTGTCAGGATCCGGCGAAAATCCCTTATCCGGATGAGAGCTTTGATTTGATTATCAACCGTCACGGCGACTTTGATGCACCGGAACTTTACCGGCTTTTAAAGAGCGGAGGCGTTTTTATTACAGAACAGGTAGGCGGTGACAATGACCGGGATCTGGTAGTGCAGGTACTTCCGGGGACGCCGAAACCGTTTCCGCATTTGAACCTGAAAGAGCAGAGAAAGGCTTTTGAGGATGCAGGATTCCAGATTCTTCGGGCAGAAGAGGCATACCGTCCGATTGTGTTCTATGACGTAGGCGCGTTTGTATGGTTTGCGCATGTGATAGAATGGGAATTCCCGGGCTTTTCGGTTGAAAAATGCATGGGAAATCTTCTTGAAATGCAGAATAATCTGGAACGGGACGGAAAAATAGAAGGTACCATTCACCGGTATCTGATCGTTGCAGGAAAGTTGTAATCGTGTTGGAAGAAGCAACGAATGGAAGGAGGAAAGAAACGTGATTTTATATTTTTCGGGAACAGGAAACAGTGAGTATGTGGCAAAGAGAATTGGAAAGGCTGTCGGGGATGAAGTACTGGATTTGTTTTCCAGACTGAAAAACAGAGACAGCAGAGAGGTATATTCGGACAGGCCCTGGGTGATTGTATCGCCTACTTATGCGTGGAGAATCCCGCGGATTCTGGAAGCATGGATAAAGAGAACAGAACTTTCAGGAAATAAGAAGATCTATTTTGTTATGACGTGCGGATTAAATGCAGGAAATGCCGGGAAATATCTGCAGGAGCTTTGCGCAGGAAAACAGATGCAGTATTTGGGGTGTATGCAAATCGTGATGCCGGAAAATTATATAGCCTTGTTTCAGACACCGCACAAAGAGGAGGCGGTGAAAATTATCCGCCGTGCGGAGAAAAGGATTGATGAGGCGGTTTCGCGGATTCAGAAAAAGCTTCCGTTTCCTCCGGCTAAAATCACTCCGGTGGACAGACTGAGCAGCGGTCCGGTCAATCAGGTGTTTTATCCACTGTTTGTACATGCTAAAAAGTTTTATGTAACGGGAGACTGCATTTCCTGTGAAAAATGTGCAAAAGTCTGTCCGATGAATAATATCCGGTTCCATCATGGGCGTCCGGTATGGGGAGATCAATGTACGCACTGCATGGCCTGCATCTGCAAATGTCCGGCGGAAGCGATTGAATATGGGAAACACAGCAAGGGACTTCCGCGTTATACGTTCCCGAAAGAACAGTTTCCTTTATAGGAGGATGAATGGATGCGGATTTATGTAGATGCGGATGCCTGCCCTGTAGTCAGGATAGTGGAAGAGACCGCAAAGAAATACAGTGTGTCTGTGACGTTGCTTTGCGATACGAATCATGTATTGAAGTCAGAGTATAGTGAAGTGAAGGTGATTGGTTCCGGAGCGGATGCTGTGGATTTTGCATTGATCGGATTGTGCAAAAAAGGGGATCTGGTGGTGACGCAGGACTATGGAGTGGCAGCAATGGCTCTTGGAAAAGGGGCTTTTTGCATCCATCAGTCCGGCAGGTGGTACACGAATGATAATATTGACCAGATGTTGATGGAACGGCATCTTGCCGGAAAAGCAAGAAGAGCTTCCAAAAAGAATCACCTGAAGGGGCCGAAGAAAAGAACGGCAGAGGATGATGAACGGTTTGTGAAGTCTCTGGAAGAACTGATACAAAAAGCGTCCGTAGAACATGAGAGAGAAACAGGAAAACTGGAATAAAGGAGAGGAAACGATGAAGAAGATAGCAGTAGTATTTCCAGGAGTCGGATATCATGCGGACAAGCCGCTTTTATATTACAGCAGAAAGATTGTCGGACGGTACGGATATGAGATTGTCTGCGCAGATTACGGGCAGCTTCCGTCGGGCATCAAGGGAGACGCAAAGAAAATGTATGCCGCCTACGAACAGGCACTTGAAAAGATAACCGGACAGCTTTCCGGAATCGACTTTGGTTCTTATGATAAAGTACTGTTTTTGTCCAAGAGTATCGGGACCGCTTTGGCGGCGTCCTATGATGCCATAAACCGGATCGGAGCCGGACATGTCTATTATACCCCTGTGGAGGCGTCATTTCAGGCCATCGGGACGGAAGGAATTGTTTTTCACGGAACCGGAGATGACTGGGCGAAGACGGAAGTCATTGTCAGTGAATGTGAGAAAAGAAAGATTCCTCTTTATCTGACGGAGCACGCCAATCATTCCATGGAGACCGGGGAAACGCTACGGGATCTGGAGATTATGAGAGAGATCATGGAAAAGACGGAAGACTATATTCGTGAATTTTCCGAGAGGAACGAATAAACGTTCTTTTTAAAAGTAGAAGTTACATCGATTTTTTCCAGAAAGAAAGTAATTTTAAATCTGTTGACAAGTTTACTTGTCGATGATATGCTGAGGGCTACAAGCAAACCTGGCCTTATTTGGAGGGAATCAGTATGGAAAAAGAAGAAGTTTTATTAAAAAGCAGAAAAGAAAACAAGATTGTGGATGAAAGGGAACGCAATGTTCAGATGTGGGCCGGAAGAATGGCGGCCGGATTTGGTATCTTTATGTGCGCGGTACTTTCTATATTGGCATCATGGGCAGACAAAGGAGAAAATTACAGTGCATGGATTATTTTCTGTACGATTTACGGTTCAATGGAACTGATGATGTTTCTAAAGTTGAGAAACAAGTGGGATTTGATTTTGGCAGTCATAGAGATTGGCGGGGGAATACTGTTTTTTATAGCCTATTTGAAGGAACTGTTCTGATTTTAATTTCAAAAACTACCGGGAGAGGCAGTATGTTTGCGGTCCTCCCGGTTTTTTCTTTCTATTTTTTATTTCCGGTATCTTATCCTCGCTCCCGGAAATGATCCAGATAATACTGAAATGCGCTGACAATATATTCAGCGGACCCGGTTCCGTGTTTTGTGTCTGTGATAGCCTGAATGTAGTCACCGGAGTAAAGTTCGATGATCAGATCGCAGTAAGATGCATGATCGCAGAACAGCTCCGAAGATGCGGTGTCTCTGGCCCGGGAAATTGCATCCCGGACAAGCTGCTGAACAGCATCTGAGGAAACGGGTTCTCCTTTATGAGAGGCGAGTTTGACAAACGGATCTTCCGCTTTCAACTCTTCTGGAATCTGGGCCTGCCACTTCTTCATGATTTCTGAAAAATGTTCCAGATTGTATTTCATTGCCTCAGTGTACGCCTCGACACTGCCGAATTCCTGGACGGCGAGGCGGGCAGCCTGTGCCTCGCTTTTACGGATTTGCTGAATAAACAGGTCGAAATTTTCTTCACTTCCCCAGTAGGTAATAACCTCATCTTTGTGACTGGTTTTGAACTCTTCCAGTGCGCGGAAATATTCAGAAAGATCATATTCTTGGAGATTATCAATCGTATCGCGCTCTTCCAAGCGGGTCAGAAGTTCGATCTGCCGGTCAAGATGCCCTCGTTCAATTAAAAATTGATGTTTTTTCCTGCAAAATGCCGCAGCGCGGTCAGATTTTGCCCCGCTCAGAAGGTGCTGAATTTCTTTCAGTGAAAAGTCAAGTTCTTTCAACGTCAGGATCTGCTGGAGTTTTCCAAGGGCCTCTTCGTCGTACAGGCGGTATCCGGATTCCGAGAGACTGGACGGTTTCAGCAGTCCGATTTCATCATAATATTGCAGTGTTCGTACACTGATTCCACTCAATTTTGCGATTTGACTTATTGTCTTCATGTGCTCCACTCCTTCTATCCCTATCATACCGTATCACGCAGCGTGAGAGTCAAGAATCGAAGCAAAAAAAGCACAGATTTTTAATTGTTTATTATTCTTATGAAGGAAATACAGAGGCACTTGTAGAAGGAATGAAGGCGGCAATCGACGCCGACGTGCTGAAACTTACCGTGGCGGATGAAAAACCGACGAAAAGCATGTTCCGCTTTGTGTGGGGAGGCGTGCAGATTTGGCACCTGTGCGCCGGCAGTCAACACATTTCTGAGTGAAAATCAAATAAAAGGAAAGAAGATCTATCTTCTGGTGTGCAATGGTGGTAATATGAGAAATACATGGAAGAACTTCCATAAGGCGCTGGAAGGAAATGAGATCGTATCAGAGCTTGATCTTGTGTACCCGATCCGTAACGGAATTCAGGACGCGAAGAACAAGGTGAATCAGTGGATCAAAAAAGCGATGAAATAGTAAGACGCCGGAAAGGGACAAAAGATGTGCAGCCTGTTTTACATCGATGAGACAATCCTGGAGAAACTAAAAGCGTTCGCGACAGAGATGGACAGCGAAGCCAAAAACGTATGCCTGGGGCGTGATATCCGCCCGACAGAACGAGCGCTGATTTTGAAGTGGAATGGAAAAGGAATCTGTCTTTCCGGTATAAAATGGGGCTATCCGGGGATTCAAAAGAGTGGCGTGCTGATCAATGCAAGGGCTGAATCCGTTCTGGAGAAAAAGATTTTCGCGGACGGAATCCGGTATCACCGGGCAGTCATCCCTGCAAGTCATTTTTACGAGTGGAATCAGAGGAAAGAGAAAAATACCTTTAAAAGCAAGGATGGAGAGATCCTTTATCTGGCAGGATTTTTCGATATCATGGAGAATGAAGAACGCTTTGTGATTCTGACGACAGAGGCAAATGCATCGATGAAACCGGTTCATGACCGGATGCCGCTGATTCTAAGACAGGATCAGATCGAGGACTGGCTCCGGGACGAAAAAGCGACTGAAGCAATGCTGTGCCAGACGCCGGAAGAACTGAAACGACAGGCGGATTACGAGCAGATGACATTGTTTCCGATGTGAGACAGGAGGAGAAATGTTATGAAAATTGAGATGCACGTCCATACAAGTGAGGGAAGTCCCTGCGCAAAAGCAGATGCAGAGTCAATCATGAAAGCATACGCTGAAGCGGGATATGATGCGCTTGTGATTACGAATCACTTTGACTCCGTTTTGCTGAACGAGTTTGGAAAGACGGACGAGGAGAAAATAGAACGGTATCTTCTGGGATACAGAAAAGCTAAAGCGGCAGAAGAAAAGTATGGAATTCAGGTTATGCTTGGTGTGGAAATCCGACTGGAACCGAACGAGGAAGATTTCCTGATTTACGGGATCGACGAGGACTTTTTATTCCAACACCCGGATCTTTGTTTTTTAAGTCAGGAAGAAATCTTGCATCTCTGCCATTCCTGCGGTGCGTTATTTTATCAGGCACATCCGTTCCGGGAACCATGTGTACCTCGTGAGCCGGAATTTTTAGATGGAGTGGAATACAATCAACGTCCGAACAGCGGGAATCATAATGAAAAGCTGGATGAATGGAGAAAGGCATATCCGGAATTGAAACTGGTTTCCGGCAGCGACTGCCATGATCTGGATCAGGTGGGATTCGGTGGAATCGAGACAGAGAAGGATGTCCATAATATCAAGGAAGTTGTCGCATTGATGAAGGAAGAAAAAATCCGGCTGATTGTCAGCACAGATTCAAATTGATAGAACGAAAAAAGAGGCATTTTTGTCTCTTTTTCTGCTATAATATCAAAAATAGATAAAATTATGAAAAATTAGCAGTACTATTTTAAAGGAATGAGGAGAATGAGTATGGTTCTAAAGGAATTTGATCCATCGCAAAAGGCGGTAATCAATGCTGAAGATTTTGTGGATCCGATTGCAGGGATGCATTTGTGTGGATATGGAATGTTCCGCCAATGCAGCTGCAGCCAGATTCCGGGGAAGAGAACTGTTTCAGTTTTTCTATGCGGCGGATAATCTGGACGCGGAACAATGGGATATAAGAAGTCTTGGCAATGACGCAAAACTGATGGAAAAAGACCGGATTGCCATGATTGCACTAGAACTGGCTGTCCGGATCTGACGGAAAACAGCAGCAGAGGAAATGAGGTGAGAAGAGGCATGAATCTGGAAGAAGCGATGGAGATACTGGATGTGGTGCAGGGCGAGGATAAAGCGAAGATCAGGAAGAAGTACCGCAGCCTGATGCGGAGGCATCATCCGGACGCTCTGGGATCGGACCGGCCGGAACAGATCAGGCGGGTGCAGCAGATGAATGAAGCCTATCACCTTTTGATGAAACAGGAAGTCCCGATCCTGCGGTCTGCACGAAAAAGGCGGAAATGGGAATGGACGGGCACAGTCAATGCGGATGCCTTCTGCGAACGAAATGTCTACATGCATTACAGTATGGATGTGGAAGGGGAGCCTTTGTATTATCAGGCGGCCCGGGGGAAGTATATGTGGGACCCGGAGGAAGAAGAATTCAGTCTGTTTCTTATAAGCCTCCGTCATGCTGCGAAAGAGCTGCTGGAACAGGTGGAGAGAAGACAGGGGACGTTCCGGGAAGAGGATACCCTGCAAAGCGACCATTGCTTTCAGGTGCAGGCAAAGCTCTTTCATCTTCTCACCCGGCAGTTCATTGATCCGTTGGCGGCGCTGAGAAAAGCGGCAAAGCCGAAGATGATCGATTCGGAGGGAAGGGCGGTTTATCAGTTCCGGGCGTGGGTCGGCGCAGAAGGCTCGGGCGAAGCTTTCCGGGCAACGGGAGAACTGAAAAAAGGAGCTCCCATTTATCCAAAAGCATTTCAGGGACACCGGATTCTCGTAAAGAACCGGGAAGGGAAGGTACTGGGGCATCTGTCCTTTGACGAGGACTGCCTGTACTTCTGCCTGATTCCTCTTCTGAAAGAGAAATGCGCCAAGGTCCGGATGCATGTACGGGATGTGAAAGAGAATAGGAGAGGCTGGCCTCACAAGGCGAAAGTGGACGTGGACTTTTATTTCCGGCTGGAACAGGAGCCGCCAAAAGACCGGACTGGAGATCTGAATGAAGAGATCCGGGAGTTACTTCTGGCTTATGAAACAAAACTGATGCAGAGATAGAGAGACTGGACTTCTATCCTGCCATTGAGTAAAATAAGAAGTACGAACCAATGGAAAAGTTTGAGGAAATGGAGTATGGAATTACCACAAAGTATTAGAAATCAAATAGAAGGAAAAGAGTACCAGATCGATGAAACCGGTATGTCCGGCTCCCGGATTTTGCTGTTTTCCGATATGGTGCTGAAAGTGCAAAGGAAAAGCAGGGAAACGGAGCAGGAACTGTGTATGATGGAGTGGCTGCAGGACAGACTTCCGGTTCCAGGGATTCTCGCAAAAGAAGAGGCCGGAGAGGAACAGTTTCTGCTGATGAGCAGGCTGGAAGGGGAGATGATGTGTGAGGAGACTTACATGGGAAATCCTGTTCTTCAGACAAAGGTGCTGGCAGAAGGATTAAAAAGACTGTGGGCAGTGGATCTTTCCGGATGCCCGGCCGACTGCCGGCTCGATCACAAGCTGATGCGGGCGGCAGAGCAGGTGGAACAGGGGCTGGTAGATCTTGACAATGTAGAGCCGGATACATTTGGCCCGGAGGGATTTCGCGGTCCGGAAGAACTTCTGGACTGGCTTTTCGGAAACCGGCCGGAGGAAGAAGCAGTTCTCTCCCACGGCGATTACTGCCTGCCAAATGTATTTGGAAAAGGAGACCGTTTGACAGGCTATCTTGATCTTGGACGGGCAGGGATTGCAGATAAATGGTGCGACATCGCACTTTGTTACCGGAGCCTTTCCCAGAATTACAGCGGAAGATTTCACGGGAAAGCGTATTCCGGTTATGACGATCTTTCGTTGTTCAAGGAACTTGGAATTGCACCGGACTGGGAGAAGATCCGGTATTATATTTTGCTGGATGAATTGTTTTAGTATAGAGAAAAGCGGAATCGAAGGAGGAGGCTGCATATGATTGGAGCAGAATTGGCAAATTTCCGGGATCTGGGAGGACTCCGGACAAAGGATGGAAGAGAAGTTGCACCAAAGCGGCTGCTGCGGTGCGGAGATATGTCTGAACTGACCGGGGAGACGATCCGTAGCTTACAGGAAGAGTATCACGTGGTCAATGTGGTTGATCTTCGGACAGCAGAAGAGCGGGGAAAGGCACCGGACTGCGAAGTACCGGGAGCCAGGGCGTATGTACTTGATTTCTTCCCGGGAGAGAAGCTGATGGGAAGAGGACAGGCGACAGGAAGCAGGGAACAGTTGATGAACATGCAGAACGCACAGCTGCTCCATGACTATATGAAAAAGCTGTATGGGGAATTTATTACGACCCGGACCGCCAGAGACGCGATCCGCAGTTTTGTGCAGATCCTGCTTGAGACAGAAGAAGGAGCGACTGTCTTTCACTGCTTTGCCGGAAAAGACCGGACAGGCATTTCCGCAGCAGTGATTCTGACGATTCTGGGAGTGCCTCGGGATACGATCATGGAAGATTATATGGAAACAAACCATATGCGGGCGGCAGCCAATCAGGTGATTCTGGACGGCCTGAGGCAAAAATGTGCATCTGAAGAGATGCTTAAAGCAGTGGAGACAGCGTTGAGCGTGGACCAGGACTATCTTTGCACAAGTTTTGAAACTGCGCACCGGGAATATGGTTCCTTTGAGAATTACATCGAAACCGGACTTGGAATAGGACAGGAAGAACAGAAACGCTTAAAGGAATTGTATTTGGTTAGAACGTGTGCGCTTTAGATCATATGTGAGGGGGAAAAGATGGATCAGAAATTGAAATTTCCAGATTATGAAAACGGACTGGCCAATCTGGCGCAGTCGGTCTTAAAGAATTTTGGAATCCGTGAAAAAGGGCAAAAGACACTTGCGTGTCTGGATCCGTTTCTGGAAAAGGAGTACGAAAATATTGTCGTATTTCTTCTGGATGGAATGGGAAGCAGGATCATGGAGAACAATCTGGAGGAGACCGGATTTTTCCGAAGCCATCTGAAAGATTCCTACAGCTCGGTATTTCCGCCGACCACAGTGGCGGCGACCACATCTATCAGAAGCGGACTGAAGCCGTGTGAGCACGGATGGCTTGGCTGGGACTGTTATTATCCGCGGATTGATCAGAATGTTACGGTTTTCACCAACATGAAGACAGGAACCAGTATTCCGGCAGCAGATTATAATGTGGCTGAGAAGTATTGCGGATACGAGACAGTCGTGGAGAAAATTAACCGCCGCGGCGGGGAGGCTTATGAAGTTATGCCGTTTGCAGAGCCGTTTCCAAAGACCATGGAAGAAATCTGCGGACAGGTTGAAATGCTGTGTAGAAAGCCTGGAAAGAAATATATTTATGCGTACTGGAACGAACCGGACAGCACCATGCATGAGACCGGATGCTACAGTAGCCAGACAAAACAGATTATGCGGAAACTGGAACAGCAGGTCCAGGCTTTAAGTGATAAGCTGGAGAAAACGCTTCTGATCGTGACGGCAGACCATGGACTGGTGGATACACAAAATGTTTCCATTACCGACTATCCGGATATCATGGAATGTCTGGTGCGGATGCCTTCTATCGAGCCGCGGGCACTGAATTTGTTTGTAAAAAAGGAGAAAAAAGAGCAGTTTGAAAAAGCATTTCGGAAAGCTTTTGACGGGAGCTTTTTGCTGCTGACAAAAGAACAGGTGATAGAAAAAAGACTTTTTGGGGTTGAAGCCGAACATCCGGATTTCCGGGAAATGCTGGGAGACTATCTGGCGGTCGGAACCGGGGATCTGACGATCTTTTCCTCACGGGAAGAGTCGGAATTTTTCGTCGGAGTTCATGCAGGACTGCGGGAAGAAGAGATGATGATTCCGCTGATTGTGGTGGAAAAGGAGTAAAGTTTACAGATAGATAGAAAAAGCAGAAAACTAGTAAGGAGGAGCAGGCGATGAGAATATTTCTATGCGGTGGCGGAGATGGTTAAAAGCGCGGAGGAACTGGACGGGACAAATGTGGAAAACTACAGCGCGATTTTTATTGGCGGTGGAAACACATATAAATTATTGAACGATTTGAAAGCAAGCGGAAGTTTTGAGAAAATAAAAGCATATATCGAACAGGACGGCATTGTTTTCGGTGGAAGTGCAGGCGCGATTATCTTTGGATATGATATCGAAAGCTGTGCGGCTATGGACCAGAATAAAGTGGGGCTGAAAGATACGAAAGGATTTGATGCCCTGAGCGGATATTCGGTGTTTGCGCATTATACGAATGGAAGTTCAAGACTGACAGAGCAGGAGAACCGGGAGCGGACAGAAAGATATACAGAAAAACTGCTCCGGTATTCGCAGGAACGTGGTCCGGTCATTGCCATGCTGGAAGAAGATACCCTGTTTCTGAATGGAGATCATTTTGAAATGATCGGAAGCAGGCCGTATTATTGTTTTGAAGGGGGAAAAAGAAGGGAAATGATTCCGTAGACAGGATGCGAGACCAGACAAGAAATATAACAGCAGGAGGTAACAGCCATGGTAAAAGTTCGTTTTTATGATGAAGTGGAAGATTCCCTTTTAAAATTTGCTGTGATGATTGCGCGGCATGATGGAAAATGGGTGTTTTGCAAACACCGGAAACGGGAAACATACGAGGTGCCGGGAGGACACCGGGAGCCCGGAGAGAAGATAGACGAAACGGCAGGAAGAGAGCTTTATGAGGAGACCGGAGCGTTGGATTTCGATCTTGACCGGGTCTGTGTGTATTCGGTAACCTCAGTGGACGAGGAGGAAAAAGAAGGGGAAGAAACATACGGGATGCTCTACACGGCATAAATCAGGAAGCTTGAGAAGGAGCTTCACAGCGAGATTGAAAAGATCCTGATTACAAAGGATCTGCCGGAAAAATGGACCTATCCGGAAATTCAGCCGGTTTTGATGAGAGAAGCAAAAATACGGCGGGGAGGGTATCACGATGAGTAGGAAGAGAAAAAAGACAGCCGAATTCAGATACTACCGGATGCCGGAAAAGAGGACAATTATAGCGCTTCTAGGGGAAAAATGGCAGCAGAATTACGGAAGGAATATTGATTATCTGCATTTTCATAATTTCCTGGAGATAGGTTACTGTTACGAAGGCAGAGGATCGATGATACTGGGGACAGAAGAATATCTTTTCAGAGGAGGAGAATTTACTGTGATCCCGAAAAATTATCTGCATACAACGAACAGCGAGCCGGGAAATATCAGTACGTGGGAATATCTGTTTGTCGATGTGGAACAATTGTTGAGAAAGCTGGTTTCGGGAGCGCCGGGATATGTAGACCAGATGATTCAGGCGATTAATCAGAAAGCAGTTTTTGCAAAGGGAAACGAAATGCCTTATCTTGTGGAGCTCTTGAAGCGTATTCTGGATACGATGCGGGAAGGGAAGATGTTCTATCTCGAGGAGGCGGAAGGGATGATGCTGGCATTTCTATCGGAGATTGCCAGAAAAAATATCGCCTTTTTTGATCAGCCGGGCGGAGGAGTCCGTGAGGAAGCAAGGATGAACAATCTCATTTACCGGTCTTTGGATTATATCAGCGATCACTACCATGAGCGGATGAAAGTCAGTGATATTGCAGCGCAGATTCATATCAGCGAAACACATTTCCGCCGTGTGTTTTCCCAGTGTATGGGGATGAGTCCTCTGGAATATATCAATCTGGTCAGAATCCAGTCGGCATGCGAGTACCTGAGAAAGACGGATGAACCGATTGCGACGATTGCGGGAAAATGCGGATATTTCACAAGTTCGACCTTTAACCGGAACTTTCAGAAGATTATGGGGATGGCGCCGGAGGAGTGGAAAAAGAGACCGGAAAATTATGAACAGCAGATCCTGCAGTTTAATGTGCGGTCAGAGGAAGGGTGGTAAAAATGTACAGTACAAAGATCATAAAACAGGTGAAAAGGAAGAAAAAACCGGGCACGGGAGTACTGAAAATATTGATGATCTTGTTTGGAGTTCTGTTTGTTCTGATGGGCATCGTGTTTTCAAGGGGATTTATGCTCCCGGGCTTCCTGCTGATTTGTCTTTACTTTGCCTTTGATATGTTCAGCCAGAAGGAATATGAATATACTATGGAAGGAAATCAGTTTACGATTGATGTGATTATCGGGAAAAAGCACCGGAGAAATGCCCATGAGCTGGATTTGAATCAGCTGGAAGTGGTAGCGCCGAACTGGCATGAAAAGGTGGCGAAATACCGCATTAAGGGAGGAACACAACGTCTGACGAAGTATGACTATACTTCGTATGATGATGAAATCCCGTACTATACGATGATTATCGGTGAAGGAAGAGAGAAGATCAAGATTCTTCTCGATTTGGATGAGGAAATGCTCCGCGCGATGAAAAATATGCTCCCTGACAAGGTCTTTTTTGCATAAACATGGGTTTGGCAGGATAGATGAGACAAAAAACAGAGGTAAATATACAAAAAAAATCGCGATTTTGGCAGAATGGATAAATAAAATGAAGCTGATGCTGTAAAAAACGGAGAAGCGGGTGTACCGATTGGACAAAAAAGTAACGAAAAAGCAACAAAAACAGGGCGAACGGCACAAAAATGGTCGAAAATGCATAATTTATATACGAATCTGCAAACATTTCACAGGGATGTCTTGATATAATACTTTCAGAAGATGTTCGAAAGACTGGACGAACATGAAAAAGGAGGATGTATCTATTATGAAAAGAAAATTGATTTCAGCATTACTGGTTAGTGTCATGACAATTTCTCTTGCAGCCTGCGGAACAGGCGGAGGATCTTCAGAGGGAGGCGAAGGAGGATCCGGTTCTTCCGAAGGCGGTCATAAACTGACAGTATACGCATGGGACCCGGCATTTAATATTCCGGCGATCGAGGCAGCAGCAGCTGACTATAAGGAAAATGTAGATTCCGAATTTGAACTTGAGATTCTGGAGCAGGCAGCTTCTGAAGACGTAGAGACAGCTATCACAACAGCAGGATCTTCAGGAGACTATTCCAACCTTCCGGATATCGTGCTTTTCCAGGATCACTACATTCAGAGATATGTAGCGGATTATCCGGATGCATGGACACCGCTCGGAGATGTTGATATCAACTGGGATGATTTCGCAGCTGAGAAACTTGACTACTCCACAATCGACGGAGAGCACTACGGAGTACCTGTAGACAACGGTACCGTTGTTGCTGCATACCGTACAGACCTTCTGGAGCAGGCAGGATACACAATCGATGACCTGACAGGATGCACATGGGACAAATTTATCGAAATCGGTAAAGCCGTATACGAAAAAACAGGAAAAGCCCTTCTTTGCATGAACAGCGATGGAAACGACCTTCCATACATCATGATGCAGGCTGAAGGTGTTTCCCAGTTTAAAGACGGAAAACCGTACATCACAGAAAATGAAACACTTGTAACAATTGTTGAAAAACTTGTTGAGATGGCAAAAGAAAACGTGCTTCTTATGCCAAACAGCTGGTCTGACTATACAGACAAAGCAATCCAGGGCGATCAGGTTGCAGGTGTCATGAATGGTAACTGGATCATTCCTACAATCGAAAAAGTAGAAGCAAACAGCGGTAAATGGGCAATCACAAGCATGCCGACACTGGAAGGCGGCGAGGGATATGCAAGTAACGGAGGATCTTCTCTGTACATCACATCCAACTGCCAGAATGTTGACCTTGCAAAAGACTTCCTTGCTTACACATTTGGCGGAAGCACAACAACATATGACAACGCACTGAAAGATGGCGGTGTGATTTCTACATACGCACCGGCAGGCGAGACAGAAGTTTACAATGAAGGTGTAGAATACTTCAACAACCAGCCGATTTACGCTGACATCGTTGAAATGGGAACTCACGTACAGACTGTTGAACAGAGCGATTATCACTATTCCGCACGTAACTACGTTGGATCCGCAATCGTAAATATCATCAACGGTGCAGACACAATGGATGCTCTGCAGGAAGCAGAAGATCAGCTGAACTTCGAGATGGGCAACTAATCTTCTTAATAGAAAGAGAGAATGAACGGTAACGGGGAACGAGTTTTCGTTCCTCGTTATTCGAAATTAGTGTAAGGGAGGGGCTCAAGTGAAACAGAAAAAAAGGATGAGCTTACTTGCCAAGCAGTCAGCGGCCGGCTGGATATTTTTAACTCCGGCGGCTTTGTTGATTGCGGTCATGGCATTCTGGCCGATGATTCAGGCTTTTATTATGTCACTGCAGACCGGTTCCAGTGCAAACATGCAGTGGTCCGAACCGATCTTTAACAACTACACCAGAATGTTTCAGGATAAGCTGTTCCTGAGATCAGTCGGAAATACATTTTTGTACCTGATTATTCAGGTGCCGATCATGCTGATTCTTGCAATCTTGCTGGCGCAGCTTCTGAATAACAAGCATCTGAGATTAAAGGGATTTTTCCGTACATGTATCTTTCTTCCTTGTGCGACATCCCTTGTATCCTACTCTTTGATTTTTAAATCCTTGTTTGCAACAGACGGACTGATCAACTCCGTTCTTGTTCATCTTGGTATTCTGGAGTCCAATTACAATTTCCTTGGAAATGCAGCCAGCGCAAAGGCGGTTATTATCATCGCCCTGATCTGGAGATGGACAGGATACAACATGGTATTCTATCTTGCAGGATTGCAGAATATTGAATATTCCGTTTACGAGGCGGCCAAGATTGACGGTGCAAACGGATGGAAGACATTCTGGGGTATTACGGTTCCGCTTTTGAAACCAACGATTATCATGACATTTATCATGTCCATCAACGGAACGCTTCAGTTGTTCGATGAGTCTGTCAACCTGACAAACGGCGGACCGGCAAATGCGACGATCACCATGTCACATTATATTTACAACAACTCACTTGGACAGGGGGTTGCAAACTTCGGATACGCGACGGCAATGTCATTCTTCGTATTTATTATTGTTGCGATCCTGGCATTTATCAATATGAAAGTAGGTGATACGCGTGACTAAGAAAAGAAATAGAAGTATGATTCAGCGCCGGTTGATTCCTACATACATATTTTTGATTATCGTAGCGTTCCTTTCCGTATTCCCGTTCTACTGGATGATTTCAGCAGCAACAAACACTTCCTTCGAGGTGGCAAACGGAAAGCTGACGCTCGGCGGACATTTTATCGAAAACTTCCAGAATCTTGTAAACGGCAATGAGCTGTGGAGAGCAATGGGCAATTCTTTCCTGTATTCTATTTTGCAGACAGTTCTTGCGATTTTGATCTGTTCTCTTGCAGGATTTGGATTTGAGCTGTATCATGACAAGAAAAAGGATGTTCTGTTTTCCATTATTCTTCTTGCCATGATGATTCCTCAGGTAGCGACGATGATTCCTCTGTTCAGACTGCTTTCATCAGCAAAGCTTTTGAACTCGGCGTTAGGTTTTATCCTCCCGTCTCTTTCGACGCCGTTCCTGATTATGATGTTCCGTCAGAATTCACGTAACTTCCCGGTTGACGTTATGGAAGCAGCGCGTATCGACGGACTGAGCGAAATCGGAATCTTCGTAAGAATGTACATGCCGATGATGAAAGCAACCTATGCAGCAGCAGCGGTTATCACATTTATGAATGCATGGAATTCATACCTGTGGCCGAAGGTAATTATGACCCTTCCGGAGTCACAGACAATGCCGATGTTGATTGCCAACCTTTCAGGTGGATATACAACAGACTATGGTGTATTAATGGTGGGAGTTCTCTTCTGTTCCATTCCTACTATGATCGTCTTCTTCGTACTTCAGAAACAGTTTGCAGAAGGTATTACAGGAGCCGTAAAATAATAGACAGAGAGCCCGCATAAGAGCAGGAGTCTGCCGCAAATGCGGCGGACTCCTTTTTTCATACAAAGATTCAGGGAAAAAGAGGAGGAAACTATGAGAACATTTAATTATGAAAACGTAAAGAATCCGGAGTATTTCTGTGATGGAAGAGCAGAGGCTCACTCCGATCATGCGTACTATGCGTCCGAAGCGGACAGAGAAACAGGATGCAGTCTGTTTCAGGAGAGCCTGAATGGAATCTGGAAATTCCATTATGCGAAAAATTATGACGCAGTTGTGCCAGGATTTGAGAAAGATGAATACTGCTGTGCTTCCTGGGATGATATCCGGGTGCCGGCCCATATCCAGATGGAGGGCTATGATGCGCCGCAGTACGCGAATACACAGTATCCGTGGGAAGGACGTGAGGACATCCGTCCGGGAGAGATTCCGGAGCACTTCAATCCGGTCGCAAGCTATGTGAAATATTTCCGCGTGCCGGAGAGAATGAAAGGCAAACGTCTTTTTATCTCCTTCCAGGGGGCAGAAAGCGGCATGGCTGTCTGGGTAAACGGTACCTTTGTGGGATACAGCGAGGATACCTTTACACCGTCCGACTTTGAACTTACTGACTATGTAAGAGAAGGCGAAAACAAGCTGGCTGTGCAGGTATTCAAATGGACGTCCGGAAGCTGGTGTGAGGATCAGGACTTCTACCGCTTCTCCGGGCTTTACCGGGATGTCTACCTGTACACGGTGCCGGAAGTTCATATCCGTGATCTCAGAATCCGCGAAGTTCCGGATGAGACGATGGAAAAGGCGGAGCTGGAAATCTGCACCCGGACATGGGGAAGCGGAAAAGCAAAGTTCGTGCTTTCTTACCACGGAGAAGTTTGCTTCGAGGAAGAGAAGGAACTGAATGGAGAGAATGTCTTTACCTGGGAGATCGATCATCCGGCGCTCTGGAGTGCGGAAGAGCCGAATCTTTATGACCTGTCGATTACCGTGACAGACGCCTCCGGCACTTTGATGGAAATCATTCCGGAGAAAGTGGGATTCCGCAGATTTGAGATGAAAGACCGCATCATGACACTGAACGGTAAGAGAATTGTCTTCAAAGGGGTTAACCGGCATGAATTCAGCTCTGTGAGCGGAAGACATGTATCGGAAGAGGAGCTTCGAAAAGACCTGACCATCATGAAGCAGAACAACATCAATGCAGTGCGGACATGCCATTATCCGAACTCCTCTTTGATCTACAGACTCTGTGATGAATACGGTCTGTATCTGATTGATGAGGCGAACCTGGAGAGCCACGGAAGCTGGGATACCTATCCTATGGACGGGGATGAAGATTTCATTGTGCCAAATGACAAACCGGAATGGCTTGCGATGATGCTGGACCGTGTGAATTCCATGTACCAGAGGGACAAAAATCATCCGTCCATCCTGATCTGGTCCTGCGGAAATGAGTCTTTCGGAGGAAAAGATATTTATGAAATGTCTCAGTTTTTCCGCAAGGAAGATCCGACGAGACTGGTACATTACGAAGGCGTCTTCCAGGATCGCCGCTACAATGATACCAGCGATATGGAGAGCCAGATGTACACACCGGTGGAAAAGATCAAGGAATTCCTTGCAAAAGACAGAAGCAAACCATTTATCTGCTGTGAGTATACCCACGCCATGGGAAATTCCTGCGGGGCAATGCACAAGTATACCGATCTGACAGATACAGAACCGCTCTATCAGGGAGGATTTATCTGGGATTACATTGACCAGACGATTTATAAGAAAGACCGTTATGGAAATGAATTCCAGGCATACGGCGGCGATTTTAATGAAAGACCGACCGACTACAATTTCAGTGCCAACGGGATTGTATACGGCGGTGACAGAGAGCCGTCCCCAAAGATGCAGGAAGTCAAATTCAACTATCAGAATATTACTGCGGAAGTGACAAAGGATCAGGTGAAAGTCATCAATAAGAACCTCTTCCTTAACACCAGTGTTTATGACTGTGTTGTAACAGCGGCCCGGAACGGAAAGATCGTCAGAGAATCTGCTATGGCAACGGATGTGGAACCGCTCTCCGAGAAGGTATACGATCTGCCGCTTCCGGAGGAGACCATTCCGGGAGAATATACGATCACGGTTTCCTTCCAGCTGAAAACGAACACGATCTGGGCGAAAGCAGGACATGAAGTGGCATTCGGACAGCATGTCTATGCGATCAGGGAAGAAAAGAAAGTATGCAGTCGTCCGGTGAAGGTGATCCGCAGCAAACATAACATCGGTGTCAGAGGAGAATCTTTTGAAGCAATCTTCTCCGGTCCGGAAGGTGGACTTGTTTCCTACCGTTATGCAGGAAAGGAAATGATCAAGGAAATTCCAAAGCCGAATTTCTGGAGAGCTCCGGTGGACAACGACCAGGGCAACCAGATGCCGAAACGGTACGCACAGTGGAAGATCGCCAGCATGTACGCGTCACACAAGGATTACCGGGGGGACGACCTTTGCAAAGTTCTTCTGCCGGAAGTAGAGGCGGCGGAAGATTCTGTCAAAGTGACATTTACCTACCTTCTGCCGACGACTCCGGCCGGCGAGTGTACGATGACGTATGTGGTAACCGGCGACGGCACGGTACAGGTAACGCTTTCCTATGATCCGGTCAAAGAACTGGGCGATATGCCGGAGTTTGGCGTGATGCTCAAGCTGGATGCGGACTACGATCATGTGACATGGTACGGACTCGGACCGGCTGAGACCTATGCGGACCGTAAAAAAGGCGCGAAGCTTGGAATCTACCGGAACCTCGTCAAAGACAACATGGCAAGATACATTGTGCCGCAGGAATGCGGAGCAAAAGAAGAAGTACGCTACGCAAAAGTGACCGACAGAAGCGGAAGAGGTATGATGTTTGAAATGGATGAAAAGAGTGGCCCGATGATGTTCTCCGCACTTCCTTATACACCACATGAGCTGGAAAACGCGAAACATCCGTATGAACTTCCGCAGGTTCATTATACAGTAATACGCGCGGCGCTCGGACAGATGGGAATTGCGGGAGACGACAGCTGGCTGTCTGTTACGCATCCGGAATATCTGTTGAACGCGGACGAAAAGATGGAGTTTACATTCCGTTTCCGCGGAATCTAAACAGGAGGGATAACAATGTTAGGAGGAAGGATTCTCCACGGTGGAGATTACAATCCGGATCAGTGGCTGGACCACCCGGAGATTTTTGAAGAAGATGTAGCGCTGATGAAAAAAGCGAACGTAAACTGCGTAAGCCTTGGCATTTTTGCATGGGCTTCGCTGGAACCGGAAGAGGGCGTCTATCAGTTTGACTGGATGGACCGGATCATCACAAGACTTGAAACGGAAGGAATTCAGGTTATCCTGGCAACCCCTTCCGGGGCAATGCCGCACTGGCTCACTCAGAAATATCCGGAAGTGATGCAGGTGCAGGCGGACGGCAGAAGAAATCTGCCTGGAAAGCGCCACAATTTCTGCTATACCTCACCGGTGATGCGTGAGAAAATCACGGCAATTGACCGGGAACTGGCAAAGCGGTTCGGAAAAAGAAGCAATGTGATTCTCTGGCATATTTCCAATGAGCTTGGAGGAAACTTCGCGGATTCCGTTTGTCATTGTGAACACTGCCAGGCGGCATTCCGTATCTGGCTGAAGAAAAAATACGGTACACTTGAGAATCTGAACCGGGCGTGGTGGAATTACTTCTGGAGCCACACCTATACGGACTGGGAGCAGATTCACAGTCCGGTTCCAAACGGCGAGACGACGAGCACGGCTCTTGTGCTGGACTGGAGAAGGTTTGCCACGGAGCAGATGAATGACTTTTACCAGCTGGAAGCACGGACGGTAAAAGAATATTCGGATCTTCCGGCTACAGCGAACTTTATGTACTTTTTCAAAGGGATGGACTACAACCGATTGAAAGAAGGCGTGGATATTATTTCATGGGACAACTATCCGTACTGGCACAAACAGAAAGATGAGGTTCCGATGGCGGTGAAGGCAGCAGTAAATCACAGTCTGATGCGCTCCCTCCTGAAAGCGCCGTTCCTTCTGATGGAAAGCTCTCCGTCTTCGATCAGCTGGCGCGAGGCGAATCCGCTGAAGCGTCCTGGTATGCACATGCTTTCCAGCATGCAGGCAGTGGCACACGGATCGGATTCTGTACTGTATTTCCAGTGGCGGAAAGGACGGGGAGGCTTTGAAAAGTTCCACGGCGCCGTGCTGGATCACAGAAACGGATCGGATACCCGGGTATTCCGGGAGGTGACCGAACTGGGCGAGAGACTATCAGGTCTTGGCGAGCTCATTGATCATACAGTAAACAGGCCGAAAGCCGCCATCATTTTTGACTGGGACAACTGGTGGGCAGTGGAAGATACGCAGGGACCGCGTCTTGACTTTAATTATGTGAAAACGATCCTCAAACACTACCGTGTGTTCTGGGAAAACGGCATTGAGGCCGATCTGGTGGATATGAACGATTCTCTGGAAGGATACAGCCTTGTGGCGGCGCCGTTGAACTATATGTACAAGGAAGGATATCCGGAGCACGTAAGAAAGTTCGTGGAGAACGGAGGTATTTTCGTTAACACCTGCTTCAGCGGTATGGTGGATGACACAGATCTTTGCTTTACCGGACAGTCCCCGCTGGAAGATGTGCTGGGAATCATTCAGGAAGAGATTGACGCGCCGTCTGAGGAATTTGAGAATCAGTTTACCTATGGCGGATCTGTTTATCCGGCACAGTACCTTTGCGAGATCGTACATGCGAAAGAAAACACAGAAGTGCTTGCAGTTTACGAAAAAGATTTCTACGCCGGCTCTCCGGTTGTGACACGCAACAGCTTCGGCAAAGGAGAGGCATACTATCTGGCGGCAGAATCCAGCCTCGATTTCCTGCGGGCGTTTTATCAGGATCTCTTCCGGAAAGCCGCTCTGGAAAACGCGCTTCAGACAAAGCTGCCGTACGGTGTGACCGTGACAGAACGTGTCGGTGACAATGGAAAACGGGTTGTGTTTGTTATGAACTTCAAAAATGAGCCGGTCTGCGTAGAAGGAATCGGAAAATGGACCGATGCGGAAACAAAGGAAGTGTACGAAGGCACACTGGAAATGAAACCGTTTCAGTGTATGATTCTGATTTAATTAGAAAATAGATGGTCCGATCCGGACCGGATTGTGCTACAATAGTAGGAGAGAAAATTTTCAGAAAGGGTGTGTACAGTATGACTCAGGAAACATTAAATTATGTAGTAGAGAAGACAAAAGAGCTGATGGCAGCTCCGTCATGCAGTCAGGAGGCAAAAGATGCCGCGCAGGCATGGCTTGACGCTGTAGGAACCGAGAACGAGGCAGAAGAGACGAAAAAATATATTGCCGAACTCGAAGAAGATATCATGACGCTGGACGGACTGATCGCATTTGCAGAGTCCGAAATGGGTGCTCAGGTATTCGGAGCAGAAAAGACAAAAGAAGTCGCTGCTCATGGAAAAGAATTAAAAGCTGCAGGCAAACAGTACTGTGACTGCCCTGCATGCGCAGCTGTAGAAGCAATCCTTGTGAAGAAGGACGAGCTTTTATAATTTTATAGTGCAACGGAGAGCGTAGAAAAATATCTTCAGCCATTATAAGATGGTTGGAGATATTTTTTTGCACTCCTTGACACCTCATACTTCTCTATTTTATGATAAAAGCATGTTAAAGGATGTGGAAATATGAGCGAAAAACAGTTGATGAGAAGGCTGAGGAAAATCACAGCGGTAGTTGTGGTGATCAGCATTCTATTGTTCCTCGGGGGAGGCTTTATTACATCCTCGCTTGGCCGGGTGCAGAAAGATACCATGACAACGCAGATGATTTCAGAGGCGGAAGAATACAAGGCAAATGTACTGCGTAAAATCAAGATGGATCAACAGACACTCCAGACGCTGGCGAGTTTCTTCCGGTTCAGCAATACGATCAGCATGATTGATACGGATGCCTTCGCGAACGGTCTTTATGAATCGAACCGGCATAACAGTTTTATCCAGATGGGTTATTTTACGGAAGACGGCGATGGAATCCGGGTGACAGTTGATAGAGAGATTAAGAAAAATGTCCGTATGGAAGATCTGGAAGAGGAACTGCAGGCGAGTATCGGAGAGGCGTGGCAGGGGGAGAGCGCGGTGTCCAGAGTCTATGAGGATGCCCGGACCGGGGAAAAGGTTTTTTCCTATGCTGTTCCTGTCTATCAGGGAGACGAGATCACAGGTGTGCTGACTGCGAAAGACAGCATTGAAGCATTTGAAGATATTCTGGATGATAAGACGGCTATGAACGGTTATGGTTATGTCCATATGATCGGAAAGGAAGGGAAGTTTCTGATTCGTTCTAAAAATAAAGTCGTCAATAGAAGAGTGGAGAGTATTTTTGACGGGAACTATATCACAGAGGCAGAAAAGGAGAAAATCCGGGAAGCGATCGATAATGATGAGAGCGTGTTCAGTAAATTCCGGTATCAGGGAACGGCGTATCAGATTTATCTGAATCCGATCGGCCTGAATGGCTGGTACCTTTTCTGTGTTGATACAATGCAGGGGGTGAATGCGCCCATTTATCAGATGATCAATGTTACAAGGGCAATTTTTATCGGAGTCCTTTGTCTGAGCGTATTTCTGCTGATTTATGGGTACCAGATGCTGAGAAAGAATCATAAACAGCTGATTGAGCTTGCTTACTATGACTCTTTGACAGGAGCATATAATACAGTCCGGTTTATGCAGGAGATGAGAGATGTTCTTTCGGGAACGGAGCAGTACAGTGTCTGTGTGATGAATATTCACCAGTTCAAATTTATCAACGAAATTTTCGGACGGGTACAGGGAGATAAACTCCTCTGCCATGTCAGCCGGGTGCTGAAGGAAAGTGTAAATCCGGGGGAATATTTCTGCAGGGATACCGGTGATTTTTTCTGGATGATTCTAAAGGGACAGGATGAAGAAATGATCGGCAGACGTCTCTATGCAATTATGGAAAAAATCAGCCGTTTTTCATTGAGCCAGCATCATAATTATCAAATTATGCTCTATTGTGGAGTAGCAGTACGAAGAGATGATAGTTCAGCCGAGATGATGATGACACATGCAATGTTTGCACTTCAGACGGCAAAGGGAACAGACAGGAATAATGTCTGGTTTTATGACGTGGAGCTTCATAAGCAGGAAACACTGCAGAACTACATCGAAAGTCATATGCATCAGGCGCTGAAGGACAAAGAGTTCCGGATGTTTTTACAGCCGAAGATGGATATGAGGACGGGAAAGCTTGGAGGCGCAGAAGCGCTTGTCAGATGGATTCCAAAAGACGGGACAATCATCTATCCGAACCAGTTTATTCCGCTGTTTGAAAGCAATGGGTTCTGTTCCAGTCTGGATATGTATATGGTGGAAAATGTCTGCAGGAAAATCCGGGAGTGGATCGATGCCGGGATTACACCGGTTCCGATTTCCGTGAATCAGTCAAAGATCCTCTTTTACGAGGAAGACTATGTGGAGAATCTATGTGCTGTTCTGGAACGGTACCGGATTCCGGGCGATCTGATTACGCTTGAGATTCTGGAGGGACTTGCCGCAGGAAATATTGATGAACTCAATGAGAAGATCGATCAGTTAAAGGAGAAAGGCTTCCGCATTTCCATGGATGATTTCGGAAGCGGATATTCTTCTTTTAATATACTTGGAAAACTCCATATCGATGAGTTGAAGATGGACCGGGTATTCCTGTCAGCGATTACGGGGAAAGAAGATGAACGGCAGAAGATTATTATGGCACAGGTAGTGGATCTGGCAAAGAAGCTTCGGATTTCTACTGTAGCGGAAGGTGTGGAAACAAAAGAAAATGAAACATTGATCCGGACACTGGGATGCGGCTACGGTCAGGGATATTACTACAGCAGGCCGATTGATGAGGATGAATTCGACAGGAAGTATATGGAAAAGGGGGAACGGAAATCATGAAGTGTAAGGAAAAAGGAGGAAAGACGTGGGAATACAATCCGGTCTTTCAGACTTTAAATCAGTTTTATAACAATGCATTGACCAGGCGTGACGCACAAAAGGCGGCGGCACTGGTGACAGAAGATGTCTATTTCCTCGGTGCCTCCGAGGTGGTGTTCGGGCGGGAGGTATTCCGTCAGTTTCTGGAAGGGGAACTGAACAGCGTCAAAATGCCGATTCTTTATCAGATTACGGACTACAGGGAAAAGGAGAGGGGGAGCCATTCCTGGGACTGCTACTGCCAGATTGAGATTGCCATGCAGGGGAAAGAACAGCATGAACATGAAAGTATTGCCAGAGTAACTGCTTCCGTCGTGGAGCAAAACGGGGAATACAAGATTGCAGTTCTTCACAGGACACTGTTGGAAGGATATATCCAAAAGGAGGAGAGATTCCCGTTCCGTATTCTGTCAAACCGCCTTGGAAAACCGGATCAGATTTCCAGGCGGGAACTTCTTGACATCATCTGCGAGACAATGCCAAGTGGTGTAATAGGAGGGTACATGGAGGATGGCTTTCCGATTTATATGGTGAATGATAAGCTTCTGGACCTGCTTGGATATACATATGAGGAATTCATGCAGGTCACGGGGGGAAATGTGCTGAACCGGATCTGGAAAAAAGATCAGGAAGAAGCAATTGCCGCAGCAGAAAAAGAATGTCAGGAACATGGGGAATACGAGATTGAATATCGAATGATGAAAAAAGACGGGAATTTTGTGTGGGTTTATGACCGGGGAAGAGTGATCACCACACAGGATGGTCGAAGGGCGGTAATCAGCCTGATCGTCGATATTTCTGAAAATGTGCGTATAAAAAACAATCTGTTTGTAGAATCCGTGACAGATCCGCTGACCGGACTTTACAACCGCAGAGGCGGTGAAGTGATGGTGACACAGAAACTTGGAAGCGGCAAGCCTTATATTTTTCTGATGCTGGATATCGACAGATTCAAGGAAGTCAATGACTTCTACGGCCATCACGAAGGAGACAATGTCTTGAAGTATGTTGCGGAGGAACTGAAGCACTGCTTCCGGCGGGATGATGTGATCATCCGGCTTGGAGGCGATGAGTTTGTGATTTTTGTGCATCCATGTACCAGTATTCCGGCAATCGAAAATAAACTGGCAGGAATCAGCACGGTATATCAGGAAAAAATTGATCAGGAGTACCCGAAAAGCAAATCCTCTTTATCTTTTGGAGGGATTTATGCAGATCATGGAATTCCGTTCGTGGAATTATACAAAAAAGCGGATCAGATTTTATACGGGGTAAAACAGCAGTGTAAAGGAACCTTTCGCATCGTAAATGCAGAGGAAGAAAAAACAGCAGAACAGGAGTAGTTTGATGTTTGGATATGTGACAGTCTGTGAACCGGAACTGAAAATGAAAGATTTTCGAAAGTACAGGTCGTATTACTGCGGGCTGTGTCAGGAGTTGAAGGAAAAATATGGATTTTCGGGGCAGATGACATTGACCTATGATATGACGTTTGCGATTATTCTTCTGACTTCGCTGTATGAGACTGAGACAAAGACAGAACAGAGGCGCTGTAAGGTGCATCCGGTGAAAAAGCAGACGATGAGAAGAAATGAAATTACAGAATATACGGCGGATATGAACCTGCTGCTCGCCTATTATCATCTGGAGGATGACTGGGCGGACGAGAAGAAACCGGCGGCCCTCGCCGGAAAGGGAGTACTCCGGAAAAAGGCAGACAGGATCATTCGAAAATATCCACGCCAGAGCCGGGTGATCAAAAAGGCGCTGCGGGGTATCCGAAAGTGTGAAAAAGAAAACTGTATGGATCTGGACCGGGTCTCCGGGTACTTCGGGCGGATGATGGCAGAGCTTTTTGTTTATAAAAAGGATGTATGGGAAAAAACGCTTCGAAGAATCGGATTTTTTCTCGGAAAGTTCATCTATCTGATGGACGCGTACGATGATCTGGAGGAAGACAGGAAAAAACACTGCTACAATCCGTTCATCAGAATTTGTGAAGAAGAGGATTTTGAAGAGCGGATCCGGGGGATTCTCTGCATGATGATCGCGGAGTGCAGCGCAGAATTTGAAAAGCTTCCGTGCCTTTTGGATGTAGACATTTTGAGAAATATCCTGTATGATGGAGTGTGGAATCGTTATAGATTAATTCAGATGAAAAAGCAGGAAGGAAAGGAACAGGATCATGTCAAAGAATCCGTATGATGTATTGGGTGTATCCCCAAACGCATCTGACGAAGAAGTAAAAAAAGCATATAGAGAGTTAACAAGAAAATATCATCCTGACGCGAATGTAAACAATCCGCTGGCAGATCTTGCAGAGGAGAAGTTTAAGGAAGTACAGGAAGCATATGATGAGATTATGAAAGAGCGTGCATCGGGCGGAAGCTCCGGCGGTTACTCCTACGGGGGCGGTTCATCCTATGGCGGAGGTTCTTCCTACGGCGGAAACAGCAACGACGTTGAGATGCAGGCAGTCTTTAACTATATTAACAACAGACGCTACCGTGAGGCGCTCAATCTTCTGGACAGGATGCCGAACCGGACCGCGATGTGGTATTACGCAAGCGGTGCGGCAAATGCGGGGATCGGAAATCTGGTTGTAGCAAGAGAACATGCCGCACAGGCAGTGAATATGGAGCCGAATAATGTGCAGTACCGTCAGCTGCTAAATCAGATTGACTGGAACAGCAGAAGATATCAGAATAATCCGTACGGAGGCGGATACGGTGGAAACTCATCCTGCGGTACGGGAAATATGTGCTGTGATTTGTGGCTGGCGGATACGCTGTGTGAATGTATGGGAGGAGATCTTTGTTCATGCATGTAAAAGGGAAAATGATGGCGTTCTGCGGTCTGTTCATTGCACTGTCGGTCGTTTGTATGTCTCTCGGAAGCGTGATTGAGACGAATACGCTCTTCCTGCTTGCAGCTGCTTCATTTTTTGTAGGTATTGTAATCAGGGAGTTCGGAATGAGGACAGGAGGGGCCTTTTATGTGGCTGATGTTCTGCTCGGTCTTCTGATTGCACCGAACAAGTTTTATGTTTTCTCCTTTGCGGCGATGGGGCTTTATATCGTGATCATCGAAGCGGCATGGAGATTTCTGGGACGTTCCAGCCGGACACAGCGGCAGACTATTTTCTGGGCAGTCAAATATATGGCGTTCAATGTCATGTATATTCCGATGCTGATATTTTTTGAAGAACTGATTCTGGGCGGGCAGAAACTTTCCCCGATTATGACGGCCGGAATCTGGATTGCAGGCCAGATTGCACTGTTTATCTATGACCGCGCATATGAGTATGTACAGGCCCATGTCTGGACGAAAATCAGAGGAAGAATGTTTTAGAGGGATGCTATTTTTAGGTCTCGGTATACAGTAGTGTACCGGGGCCTTTTTATAATGCCCGGGAGTTTGTTTTCCCGTGTCCGGCTTGACCGGATCTTCAGACCGCGTTACAATTTCGGTAGTTCTATTTTTACAAATGAGGAGTTTTGTGCGATGTACATTGCGGATTTACATATCCACTCCAGATATTCCAGAGCCACCAGCAAGGACTGCACGCCGGAACATCTGGACCTGTGGGCAAGAAGAAAGGGAATCCACCTTGTCGGAAGCGGGGATTTTACCCATCCGGCATGGCGGGAAGAGTTAAAGGAGAAACTTCGGCAGGATGAAAACGGTCTCTATGTCCTGAAAGAGGAATACCGGATCCATGAGGACTCGGCACCTGATCATATGATTCCGCGCTTTGTGATTACCGGGGAGATCAGTTCGATTTACAAGCAGGGCGGAAAGGTGAGGAAAGTACACAGTCTGATTCTGCTTCCGGATCTTCAGAAGGCAGAGATCATATCCAGAAAGCTGGAAGAAATCGGAAACATTCATTCGGACGGAAGACCGATCCTCGGCATCAGCTGCCATGATCTGCTGGAAATCATTCTGGAATTGTGCCCGGAGGCCGTCTATGTGCCGGCTCATATCTGGACGCCGCATTTTTCCATGTTCGGTGCGTTCTCAGGGTTTGATTCCGTGGAAGAATGTTTTGGAGACCTCTCCGGCTACGTGCATGCGGTGGAAACCGGGCTTTCCTCTGACCCGCCGATGAACTGGAGAGTGTCGGCTCTGGACCGGTTCCAGCTGATCTCCAATTCGGATGCCCATTCTCCTGCAAAACTCGGGCGGGAGGCGAATCTCCTGGATACAGAGCTTTCCTATCAGGGACTGAAAACCGCAGTGGAGACAGGAGCGGGACTTCTGGGAACTATCGAATTCTTCCCGGAGGAAGGAAAATATCATATGGACGGGCACCGCAAGTGTGGGCTTTGCCTGAGCCCGAAAGAGACCGAAAAGTATGGCGGAATCTGCCCGGTGTGCGGGCGCAAGATCACGATCGGAGTGTCCCACCGGATTGAGCAGATGGCGGACCGGCCGGAACAGTATCAAAGACCGGGAGCAAAGCGGTTTGAAAGCCTGATTCCCCTTCCGGAAATCATCGGGGCGGCTCTGGGACACAGTTCCGCAAGCAAGGGCGTGCAGAGGGAGTACCAGAAGCTGACGGCAAGACTCGGGGCCGAGTTTGAGATTCTGCGGAATATTCCTGTGGAAGAGATCCGGCATGTGTCCGGCAGACTGATCGCAGAAGGAATTGAACGGCTCCGGGCCGGGAAGGTAACATGGAGCCCGGGATTTGATGGAGAATACGGAAAGGTCCGGATTTTCGATGAGGAAGAGCGAAATGAGACAGACGGACAGATGGATTTTTTCAGTATGCTGGGAATGAAAGAAGAAGTAGGAAAGCAGGTAAAATCCGGGAAGGCGCAGGAGAAAAAAGTGAAGGCTTCGGAGGCCGTGACGACGGAGCGAAAAGAGGCGGACAAAAAGCAGACAGAAGATAGAGAAGTAGCGGAAAAACGGAAGGCAGAAGCTGCCGGAAAGAATCCGGATGGACTTAATGAGAAGCAGCGGAAGGCGGTACATTCGCCGGACAGAAGGACGGCTGTCATTGCAGGGCCGGGAACCGGAAAGACGAAGACATTGATTGCGAGACTTCTGTATCTGGTAAATGACCAGAAGATAAACCCGGATCGGATTACGGCAGTGACCTTTACGAACCAGGCAGCGGGAGAAATCCGGGACCGGCTGCAGCAGGCTGGAGAGCAGGGTAGCAGTTTTGCCGGACTTCAGACGGGAACATTCCACGCCATCTGTCTGCGTTTCCTGAAGGAGCGTGGAGTCCGGGTTCTTCTGGCGGATGAAACCCGGTGCATCCGTCTGGCAGAAGAGATTCTGGCACGATTTGGAATCGACGAAGAGCCGAAGGAGTTTCTGGAACAGGCGGCCAAATGGAAGGAAATGCAGATCATGCATCCGGAAGAGACTGGAGAGAAGGGACAAAAGGAATCGGGCAGGACAGCAGCCTATGAGGCCTATGGGGAAGAAATGGAAGGCCGGGGACTCTTTAGCTTTGAAGATCTGCTCCTGGAGACGGTCCGGCTATTAAAGGAGTATCCGGAAGAGAAAGGATGGCGAAAGCCGTTCGGACATCTGCTGATCGATGAATTTCAGGATATCAGCCCGGTGCAGTATGAACTGATGAAAGAGTGGAACCGGGGCGGAGAAAGCCTGTTTGTGATCGGAGACCCGGATCAGGCGATTTACGGATTCCGCGGGTCGGATGCCCGCTGTTTTGAAAGACTGCATCGGGAATTTCCGGATCTTAGCATGGTCCGGCTGGAGGAAAATTACCGGAGTACGCCGCAGATTTTAAACAGCTCCCTTGCTGTGATTTCCGAAAATCCGGGGGAAGAGCGGATTCTTCATCCAAACCAGAAAGACGTCGGGCCGGTCCGGATGTTAAAGACCGGCGGAGAAATGGCTGAGGCCATCGCGGTGGCAAAAGAGATTGGACGCATGGCAGGCGGGATCGGAATGCTGGAGGCCCAGCGAACGTCCGAAGAGAAAGAACGGAAAATCCGAAGTTTCCACGAAATCGCAGTACTGTACCGGACACACCGGCAGGGAGAACTTCTGGAAACCTGTCTGAGAAAAGAAGGAATTCCGTACGTGGTATCCGGAAGAGAATCCTTTTTAAAAGACGAGACTGTTCGCCGGAGCACAGCCTTCTTCCGGTACCTTCTGGATCCGGAACAGACGGCGGCAAAAGAAGAAGGAAGCCTTCTGTTTGCAGACGGAGAAGGAAATCCCCTTGGCAGTCTGCTGTTTGAAGAGACGGCACAAGTCTGGAAAAAGAAAATCCAGGAACAGAGCCCGGCAGAACTTCTGAAAGAATGGATCCAGGAGATGGGAATGGAGACGAACAAAGCCATGGAAAAACTATCCCGGATGGCAGTATGCTATGAAACGATAGAAGAACTTCTGACAATGCTGGAACTTGGAGTGGAAAGCGATCTGAAACGCTGCGGGGAGAAACAGTATACCGCAGAAGCAGTGACACTGATGACCCTCCACGGCTCCAAAGGCCTGGAATTTCCGGCAGTGATTCTATATGGAGCAGAACAGGGAAAAATTCCTCTGGAAAACGAATATTACGAGACGGATTTCGAAGAAGAACGACGGCTCCTTTATGTCGGAATGACAAGAGCCAAAGAAGAACTGATCCTCACATCCGCAGGCGAAGAAAGCCCGTTTCTGAAATCACTCTCCGGTGACCTGCTCCAACGAGAAACAGCCGACAGGAAAAAACAACAAGAACTCTGGCACCAGATGAGCCTGTTCGAATGATATTCATTGGGGACGTGTTCCGGCGTTTCGGAACCTGTCCCCGATGAAAAAATCTGACAATTTGAGTTTTCCCTTATTTTATGCGGGTTTCGGGCGTTTTTTGCGTTTTGGGGACGTGTTCCGGTGCATCGGAACACGTCCCCAAAATGGTTAAAATCCCTCTATTTTTCTTCAATCTGGAACTGTACCATGCTTCCAGCCTGTTCGGTTACCCAGAAATGTATGACTTTTTTCATCAGCATATCTTTTAAAACTTTTGTGTGCGGGTGTTTGTATTTATTCTGGTATCCTGCGCTGATGATCAGGACAAACTGCCCGCAGGAAAGTTCTTCGTTATAATTGTGCATGGAACCGTGATGTGGAACCTGTACGGTGCCGACAGACGGCATGTAGGCAGAGAGTTCTCCGGTGAGTGCGTCCCAGTTTTCTTTTGTTCCGGCGTCGTAGTCGCCCAGATACAGGCAGCCGTCCGGATAGCCGGTCCTGCGACCGGACTGTGGTTCTGTCAGATCCGGCATGAAAAAGCGGTACGGGCGGATCTGGCGGTGATCCGGCGTAAGCGGCCCGGAGTATACGACAAGGGAGTTGGAATTGAGACTTCCCGGTGCGTATTTCTGGTAAATCCGTTTAATATCATCCCAGTCATAGGAGAAGATATCGGATGTCTCAAGGTAGGCCTGCAATGTCTTTTTATCATATCCATTTTTCTTCAAGCCCCGGAAAAATGCCTTGCTTCTTCGGGTATTCTGGAAATTGTAAGGCACATAACCCCAGTCGGAGTCTGTATCGGACACAGTCAGATCCACTGCCTTGCCGGAAGGAACAGCACCGACATTGCCGCCCGGTCTGCGGCTGGAATCCTGCGGCATCACATAAAAGATTTCCGGAGTCTGCGTATCGACAGGAAGGGTGTAATCCTGCACTGCCCCATAAGGATCCACGATAAGTTTGGATAAAAATTCCGATTCTGTATTTTCCAGCCGGGCAATGAGCCTGGTCAGAAGGATTTCTTCCTCCGTCAGGAACGGAAGGTACAGACGTTCCACACAGCAGTGGGATAACAGAAATGGAAGTCCGTTGATGTGATCTTCGTGTAAATGGGAAATAAAAACTGCCTGAATCTTCTCCCTGGACTCAAACGTGCAGGCAATCTGCTTTTCGATAGCGGACCTGCTTGTGGATGAACCGCAGTCATAGACAACATTGACTCCGCAGTCAAACTGTTCTGTATAAAAGGCACCCTGCCCAACAGGTAAAAAACTTCTGATCATGTATGTACCTCCCGTATCATTCGTTCATCATTTTCTGATATGCACTGCCCCACTGTTCCATGGCATCAAGAATCGGCTCCATGGATTTACCAAGAGGGGAAAGGGCATATTCCACCCGCGGCGGCACTTCCGGATAAACTGTTCTTGTGATGATCCCGTCATCCTCCATCGCCCGGAGACTGTCTGTCAGCACTTTCTGGCTGACTCCTTCAAGGTCTCTTCTCAGTTCATTAAAACGCCACGGCCGCATCCGAAGATTTCTCAGAATCAACAGCTTCCATTTGCTTCCGATCAGCTGTACTGTCGTTGCCACAGGACAGGCCGGCATTTCTTCTTTTGTCATCATCTGGCGTCACCTCATCTCAATAGTTTTGCTGGAAATATTATATCAGATTTGAATGTAACATGCCAGTTGAATCCAGGGGTTATAAAAAGGTAACTAAGTAATAGATTAGTGCGTACTTTTTTCAGGAAGTTCCCGGCAGTACAATAAAACTGCAAACAGGAAGACGTTTAACGACAAAAAAAGGAGGAACAGAATATGTCACTTTTGAATCTGTTTGGATGGAGCAAAAAAATGGAAGAGGCGCCGGCATCTGCATGCGGTACGGCGTGCGGGGCAGCAGGAAAACCGGAGGAAACACCGGCAGCATGCGGCACAGCGTGCGGAGCAGCTGACAAACCGGAAGAGACACCATCTGCATGCGGTTCTGCGTGTGGAGCAGCTGACAAGCCGGAAGAGACACCGTCTGCATGTGGTTCCGCATGTGGAGCAGCTGACAAATAGGAAGCTGGAAGAAGAAAACGGACGCGGACTTCCCGGAAGGCCTGGGCCTCCGGGGAGCCAATGAAGAAGAAATTCGGCAAGAGGCCGATTGACATAGAAAGATCACAGCGGGATGATAGGAAGAGGAAGGAGCAAGGAAATGAAACAGTATTTTTCTTTTCAGTGGCATATCACAGATGAGTGCGATCAGAGATGTAAGCACTGCTATATTTTTTCAGAGGATAACTGCAAAAAACTGGACCAGATGACATGGAAGCAGATGAAGGAAACTTTTTATAACTGTCTGGATTTCTGTAAGGTGTATCACCGCCTGCCATATTTTTATATTACCGGAGGAGACCCGATTCTTCATCCGGATTTCTGGAAACTGTTGGGCCTGATGAAGGAGAACGGGATTCCATTTACCATTCTGGGAAATCCGTTTCATTTAAATGATGAGAACTGCCGGAAGATGAAGGAATATGGCTGTGAGAAATATCAGCTTTCCCTGGACGGAATGAGAGAAACGCACGACTGGTTCCGTAAACCGGGAAGCTTTGATATTACACTGGAAAAGATTAACTGTATCAAAAAGGCAGGGATACGCGCGGTCATTATGACAACGGTGTCCGGCACGAATATCGACGAAATCCCGGACATTATCGATACGGTTGCAGTACATGGAGCAGATGTCTTTGCGTTTGCAAGATACTGCCCGACCAGCGAGGAGAAAGATGTGGGAATTGAGCCGATGCGCTATCGGAAACTTCTGGAAGACTGCGACCGGAAATTCAAAGAGTACGAGGCAGCGGGATGCCAGACGTATTTTAACAAGAAGGACCACCTCTGGACACTGTATGAATATGAAACAGGAGAATTTCAGATTCCGAAGGCAGCAGAAGAAGGCATGATTTACGGCGGATGCAACTGTGGAAACTGCCACCTGACGATTCTTCCGACCGGAGATATTTATGCGTGCCGCAGAGTCCAGAACAGCAAAGTCGGAAATGTTTTTACGGACCGGATTGCAGACGTCTGGATCTGTCAGATGGAGCAGTACCGGGACTATACGAAATTTGAAAAATGTGCAAAGTGTGAGCTTCTGGCATGGTGCCGCGGATGCCCGGCTGTCGCAAGCGGACAGGATGGAAATTTCTATGCCGCGGATCCGCAGTGCTGGAAGGAGGTATCGGCATGATACCGGAAAGGATGAAAGCAGTTGTTTTAAGTGAGCCGACCAGGGCGGAAGCGGTCTGTCTGACAGAGGTTCCGGTGCGGAAGTCCGGCCAGGCTGGGTGCTTGTGAAGATTCATGCGTTCGGGATGAATCATTCGGAGCAGATTTTAAGACAGAGCGAAATTCGTGCGGATTACATCAAAAAGCCGGTGATTCCGGGGATCGAGTGCGTCGGAGAAATTGTCGATCCTTCGGACAGCCGGTTCCAAACCGGGCAGAAAGTTGCGGCGCTGATGGGAGGCATGGGGAGAAGTTTTGACGGCAGTTATGCGGAATATGTCCTGCTGCCTTCGCATCATGTCTTTGCAGTTTCTTCGGATCTTCCGTGGGAGGAACTGGCGGCAGTACCGGAGACGTATTTTACCGCCTGGGGTTCCCTTTTTGAGGGGCTGAATCTGAAGCCGGAAGATACGCTTTTGGTACGCGGTGCCACCTGTGCCCTTGGCTATGCGGCCATTCAGATCGCAAAAGCCCTCGGTTGTCAGGTAATTGCAACGACACATAAGAAAGAAAAATTAAAACTGCTGCAGGATGCAGATCTTGCCGTGCTGGATATCGGGAAACTTTCCGATGCGATCCCAAAAGCCTCCAAAGCACTGGAACTGGTCGGGCCGAAAACTCTTTCGGATACACTGCGCTGTGTACAAAAAGGCGGCATTGTCTGTGATACCGGGATTCTGGGCGGAACCGGCGTATGGAATGGATTTGATCCGATCAAGGGAATTCCAAACGGAGTATATCTGACAGGCTTTTACAGTAACCAGCCGGATCAGACAGTCATGCAGGAAATCCTGGACTTCTTTGATATTCACCGGATCCGTCCCTGCATTGGAAACATCTATCCGTTTTCTGAAATCCGGGAGGCGTGCATGGCAATGGAACAAGGGAAAGTCAATGGAAAAATTGTGGTGACAATATCAGAAAGAAAAGGAGAAGAGATATGGATGCAAAGACGTGCTTAAAGAAACTGGAATATGTCGGTGTGCTGGCATTTGCCACCGTGGACGCACAGGGTAACCCGCAGGTGAGAAACATCAGCGCAGTTCACTATGAGCCGGATGCTCTGTATTTCTTTACCGCCAGAGGGAAAGATTTTTACAGGGAGCTTCTGGAAGACGGAAGGGTGCAGATCCTGGGCTATACACGGTATAAGGAAATGATCCGGCTGTCGGCACAGGCAAAGCCGGTTTCTCAGGAGGAACAGCAAAAGTGGATCGATACGATTTTCCGGGAGCAGCCGTATCTGGAAAACGTCTATCCGGGAAATACAAGAGAAATTGGAATTGTGTTTGAAATCCGGGACGCTCAGATCGAATATTTCCATCTGGGTGTACATCCGATTTTCCGGGAAACCTATGTCATTGGAAATGGCAGGGAGAAAGAAAAGGGATACCGGATTACAGATTCGTGCATCGGATGCGGCACCTGCGTTTCGGTCTGCCCGCAGAGGTGTGTTACAACGGGAGATGCAGGAACACCGTATCACATCAGTCCGGAACACTGTCTGCACTGTGGAAACTGTTCTGAGCACTGTCCGGTATCGGCAATAGAACGAGTATGAGGTGAGAAAGATGTTATCAAGATTGTGGTCGAAAAAACCGGGAGAGTCCGGGGAAATGAATATAGAGAAACTGAAAAAAGCGTTGAATGAGGCGGAGAGTGTGCTTATCGGCGCGGGCTCCGGCCTCTCCACTTCCGCGGGATTTGTCTACACCGGAGAACGGTTCAGGAACTATTTTTCTGATTTTGAGAAACGCTATGGATTTCATGATATGTATTCCGGCGGATTTTACCCATATGATACGCTGGAGGAACACTGGGCATACTGGAGCCGCTATATCTGGATCAACCGCTATATGGATGCACCGAAACCGGTCTATGACGAACTGCTCGATCTGGTGAAAGACAAAGACTATTTTGTTCTGACTACCAACGTAGATCACTGTTTTCAGAAGGCAGGATTTGAGAAACACCGCCTTTTCTACACCCAGGGGGATTACGGGCTGTTCCAGTGCAGTAAGCCGTGCCATCCGAAAAATTATGAAAATGAAGAAGTGGTTCGGCAAATGGTACAGGCACAGGGATTTGAGATTGCAGAGAATGGAGAACTGATTCTGACGGATGGAACAGTGCCAAAACGGCAGATCCCGTCGGAACTTGTCCCTTACTGTCCGAAATGCGGGAAACCGATGGCAATGAATCTGCGCGCAGACGATACCTTTGTGGAAGATGAAGGATGGCACCGGGCAGCAGAACGGTATGCGGATTTCCTGCGCAGACACCAGAATGGAAAGATCCTGTTTCTGGAGCTTGGAGTCGGATTTAATACTCCGGGAATCATCAAGTACCCATTCTGGCAGAAAACAAATCAAAACCCGAATGCAGTTTATGCCTGCGTAAACTACGGGGAGGCTGCGGCACCGGAACCGATTGCGGAGCGGTCGGTCTGCGTGGATGGGGATATTGGGGAGGTATTGAAAAAATTAAAGTAAAATCGTGGACTATTTCCATAGTATGATTTGCAATTTGCTAAAACTATTGCTATAATATACTTTGTAAACGGAAAAGAAAAATGAATTGTATAGTAGTTGAATTCCAACGGAATAATAATATTATGGAGGTGTATTATGGCAATTGTAAGTGATGAACAGGTTATAAAAGTATTGCAACAGTATAATCCGTGGTGGCGTACACCTTCTGCTATAAAGGAAGAAAGTAAGCCTCAAAAGAGGCTGGCATATTATGAAGCTCTGAAAACGCTTACACATAAGAGCATCCGGAGGTTTGCCGTTTTGTCTGGTATGAGGCGTGTAGGTAAGACGACAATTTTATATCAGATTATTGAGCATCTGATTGATGAGGGAGTCAATCCTAAAAACATTTTGTACGCTACTTTTGATAATCCGATTCTGAAACTTGTCAATGTGGAAAATGTGCTGTCCATTTATGAATCTATGTATCCTATCGAAGGCATACAGTATATTTTCTTTGACGAAGTGCAGTATACTGAAAATTGGGAACTTTGGATGAAGGTGATCTATGATAGCAGAAAGGATATTCGCCTGATTGCCACAGGATCTGCCAGTCCTATTTTAGAAAAGGGTTCTGCAGACAGCGGTACAGGTCGATGGAGTGTTCTCAAAATACCTACCATGTCATTTTATGAGTATTGCAGGTTACTTGATCTGGACTTGCCTCTTCTGCCGGAGGATTTACGTCTATCAGAGCTTCCAGGCTATGGTTTGGCACAACTTGGTGATTTGATGAATAAATTTATTCCGCTGCAAAATCATTTTAACCGTTATCTTATGATTGGAGGCTTTCCGGAGCTGGTATTATCGGACGATGATGCCTATGCCCAAAGGATGCTGCGAGAAGATGTGGTTGATAAAGTTATTAAGCGCGATGTACTGTCGCTATTTAATATACGAAGTCCTTTGCTGATGGAAAAGCTGTTTCTCTACCTGTGTATGAATTCTACGGAGATTTTTAATGCAACTACCGCAGCCAAGGAATTGGAGAATATCTCGATCACAACAATTGATAGTTATATCAAGGCATTGGAAATGTCCAATCTCATTTATCTGGCAAAGCCGATGAATGTGGGAAGCAAAGGTTCGCTAAAAGGGAAACCGAAAATATTTGTCGCTGATGCGGCTATCCGTAATGCTGTGCTGATGATTGACGATGTACTTTCGGATGAAAAGGAACTTGGTGCAATGGTGGAAACAACTGTTTACAAGCATATGGTTTCCTTCTATCAGGGCAGTCCGGCACAACTGGGATATTTCAGAAAGGCAAAGGATAATAAGAAAGAGGTTGATGTGGTAGTGGAACTTCCTCGCCAGAAGATTCTCTGTGAAGTAAAATATCGTAATCAATCCCACATTGCGGAGACAGATGCCATTGTAGAGTTGTGTAAGGACGAAAAATCCAAAGTAACAAACGCCTTTTTAATCACAAAACGCCTGGACGATTTTGGTATTACCAGGCACGAAACAATGGTACCGATTTTGCGTGTACCGGCCATTGCATTTCTCTATATCTTAGGCAAGACGGAAGCAGAGGGAAAGAATGGAATGTGACTATTTTGCCTTTGAACAAATATTTTTTGAATGGACAATATAAAAGCCACTTTGTATTTCCCTAAAAAGGAGGGGAGGAACAGAAGGCTTCCAAAAGAGAAGCTTTCTGTCCCTCCCCTCCTTTTAGAGTAAAGTTCTTACCGAATATACGTCACGCGGTCCGGATCGAATCCCCCTCTTGCCGCAGGTGTCTCATCTGCAACGCCGACCGCTACGATTGATACAGGAATACTCTGAGTATTCAAAATTTCCTGGATTTTTTCCACCCGGTCCATGGCAGGATAGCAGCCGCACCAACAGGTGCCGTATCCGAGATCTTTTGCCTGAAGGAGAAGATTTTCAATGGCTGCGCCGCAGTCCTGCGGCCAGTAAGGTCCACATTTACCTTCCTGGAGATCCGGCCGTCCACAGACAACGATGGCAGCGGAGGCGGTGGTAAGCATACTGGTGTAAGGATGAGCTTCCTGAAGTCTGGCCATTGTATCACGGTTGGTAATGACGAAAAATTCCCACGGCCTTGTGTTGCATGCGCTTGGCGCCATCATGGCAGCTTCCAGCATCTTTTCAAAATCCTCCTGAGGGATCGTAACCTGTTCTTTATATTTGCGGATACTTCTTCTTTCACGGATTACATCCGAACAATTCATACTAAATGCTCCTTTCCTCTAAAGACAATTTCTGAACAATTTGATTACGTTTATTATAACGCCGGATGTGCCGGCAAGCAAATCAGTCCGTATACGCAGCCAGCAGTTTGTGTACACAGAAGCAGATCACAAATCCTGCAATGTAGACGGCGATATGCACGTTCAGGACGGTATTCCGAAACAGAATTGCCGGCGCCATGCAGACCAGGACGGCAAAGAACAGGATCAGGATGAAACGGAAACGGTTCTTCCGGCGAGCCTGTTCGGATTCGTCTTTGAGAGAAGTTTTGCAAATATACTGTACAATCGCGTAAGAAACGACGAGAATGATCAAAGTTGCGGAAATCGTTCCCGAGGAGACCGGAACGTGGATCATGCTGCCGCCGTTTTGTACGCTGTCAAGAAGTCCGGTGACCATCCAGAGCGGCATCAGAATCGCAAGGCCAAGGAACAGAATGTCGGCATGGTAAGCGATCGTCTGTAAAGGCGTCCGCGGCGGAAGTTCTGCTACAATGCCTTTGCAGAATTCTTTGTAGTCCTCTCCGAGAACTTCGGAAGCAGAAGCCCCTCTTGCAGCTCCTTCCAGTAACATCCGTGTAATATCCAGCCGGACAAGTTCTACCTGATATTCACTGATCGGAAAGGATTTCAGATAGACGACAATATCGGTCAGGATCTGCCGTGTTTCTTTCGGCAGTTGCTTCTCATAATGATTATTCTGCTGTTGCAACGCTTTTCTTTTATTCATCATCATTTCCTCCCTTCACATCGGCAAGCAGGGCAGCGACAGCGGCGGATAATTCCCGGTAGCTTGTCAGAAAAGACTGAAACTCCGTCTCCCCATCTTCCGTCAGTGAATAGTACTTGCGCTTCGGACCTACGTCGGACTGACGGTAAGTGGCACGGATCATTCCATTTTTCTCCAGCCGCAGGAGAATCGGATAGATGGTTCCTTCCGTAATCTTTCCGAAGCCGTACTGTCCAAGTGCCTCTGAGATTTCATATCCATATGTTTCTCTTTTTCGGATGATGCCAAGGATACAGCCCTCCAGTGTTCCTTTCAACATCTGCGTCGAGATCATAATTATCACATCCTATTTTGTAATACCAAATAGCTTGAGTATATGGTAATACAAAATACCGGATGTGTCAATAGAAACAGGAGTAAATGAGAGAAAATGAGGGAAAGAAGAAAGAAAAAACCGGATACGGCAAGCATCTCCGGTATCCGGTTTCGGAAAAAGTGTCAGGTGAGTAGTGTTATACTGTTGTTTCGCGCCTGATCAATATCGGCGGAATGATCTTATGCACCGGTTCTTTTAACGGTTCCGGCCGTCTTTTCTTACGTTCTGCCATCTGTGCGGACAAAATGTTCATTGCTTCATTGGCGATGACAGAGATCTGCTGGCCAACTGTACTCATAGGAATGACGGCCTCTCTGGAAATCGGAGAATCGTCAAAGCCGATGATCTGATATGTTTCCGGAAGTTTCCCGTATTTTTGAAAGAGAATATTCAGGAGCACATTTGCGTGGGTATCATTAGGCATAAATACCCCTTTCTTCCTGCCGGGATATTTACTTTCAAGCTGATCCACAAGGCCGGAAATCCGTTCTTTGTTTTCTTCAAATGTATTGCCAAGATGCGTAAGAATGAGTTCATAAGGCAGGGAGTTTTCTTTACATGTATCAACAAAACCTCTGATTCGGCCAGAAGCAGGGATCGTGTCCGGAAGATCACTGTTTACATGGATCAGGATATCGCAGTCACTCTTTCTGAGCAGACTTGCGGCCTGTACACCTCCCATATAATTATCTGTATTCACACTGGAGATATACTGGTCTTCCCGCTCAATCCCAACAACAGGGATATTGTAGGAAGCAAGTTCCTGTGAAGGAATCGTTCCGCTTAGAGTAATGAGCCCTTCAATATTGTAAGCGAGGAGCTCTTTTATATATGCCCGCTCTACGTTTGCTTTGTCATTGCCCGCAAATACGAGAAATTTATACTTGTATTTTTCGTATGTAGCCAGGATCTGATTAAGCATCTCTGAATAATAATGCAGGTACAGATTTGGTATGATAATGCCGACGAATTCCGTTTTTCCGCTTGCCAGTATCCTTCCAACCTTATTTTCTTTATAATCTAGTGCTACAAGAGCATCTGCGATCTTCTGCTGATTTTCTAACGTAAGGGAATCCGGATTATTGAAATAGCGGGAGATCGTTGTTTTGGAAAAGCCGGTATAGGATGCAATATCGGCAAAAGTGACCTTCTTTGTTTTCATGTAGTAATCCCTTCCTCTCTTCATGATAAAAATAAATGTCAGGATAAACAGTGGTGAAATACCGGATGCTGTAAAAGTCCTTGCCACTCATTATATCAGATATAATTGACAGAAATCAATAAAGTAACCGGTAACGACACCGGTTTTGTGACATGTGTACAGAAAGTACGGGGGAAAAATAGCAGATATGACGAAAGTGTATTTTTTGATTGACATCTGTGTTAGTTAGGACTATGATTGCATTAAAGGAACCGGTTACTTAACCGGTAACAAAACTGTTTTTTATGAAAATATCAAATGAAAAAGGAGGAGATGGGATGAGAAAGCGGTTGCTGATCCTGACAGGTATACTTCTTGCTTCGACATGCCTCGCAGGATGCCGGCAGAAGGATCCAGAACCTGGAGAGATTGCCGGCTACGATGAAGGCGAAGAGTATTTATCCATATGGGTACACTCGATTGAGGATACGGAAGAGGGAGAGGCTTACAAAGAGTCGGTCGAAAGTTTCAATGAGGCATACGACGGAAAATATTTTGCGGATATAGAGTTTGTGCCAAGGAATGACAGCGGAGGCGGATATTCGGATAAAGTCAATGCATCTGTCATGGCAGGAGGACTTCCGGATGTACTTACAGTAGACGGACCGAACATATCAGCGTATGCTGCAAACGGAATTATTCAGCCGCTTGCCGATCTGACGGAAGAAGAGAAAAGTGAATATCTTCCTTCCATTATTGAACAGGGGACGGTCGATGATCAGCTGTATGCACTGGGAGTAATGGAATCAAGTGTTGGTCTCTATTACAATAAAGATATTCTCGAGGAAGCAGGTATCGAAGTGCCGGAGATGGATGATCCATGGACATGGTCGGAATTTCTGGATATTCTGGAAGAACTGAAACCGGTTATGGAAGAGAAAAACGGCTATCCGCTGGATATGACTTTTCCGGTAGGGGAAACGAGTATTTATTACTTTGCCCCGTTCGTCTGGTCCGGAGGGGGAGAACTGGTAAGTGACGATGGACTGACCGCAGATGGATATTTCAACTCAGAAACGACAGTTGAAGCAATGGAGTATTTTCAGACAATAGTTGACAACGAATACATGGCGGAAGCTCCAATAGACCATCTGTTTGAAAGTAGAAGAGCCGCTTTCAAATTTGACGGGGCATGGGAAGTCAACACTGTTTACACGAGTTATCCGGACATCAGCCTTGGAGTCGCACCTTATGTTGTAAATGACAACTGGGACGGCGGAACTTATACGCCGACAGGTTCCTGGGCATTTGCAGCATCATCGGAGACGGAGGAGATTGAAGGAGCGACCGAGCTTGTCAAATGGATGAGCGGTGTGGACAGCGGGATCCGGATCTGGGAGATGGCGAAAAGCTTTCCATCCACCTACGAGGCATTCGAGAGCATCGATGTTTTCCAGACGGACGAAAACTACAGCGCACTATATGAACAGCTGAGTACTTATGGCCACCCGCGGCCAAAGACGCCGGTATACCCGCAGGTGAGCACCTCTTTTCAGGAAGTGCTTGAAAGTGTGGCACTTGGCGGAAAAGACGCCTCGTCCGAACTTGACAAGGCGGTGGAACGAATTGATGCGAAACTGGAACGTTATACGAGGAAATAAACAATGAAAAAGAAAAATTCAATTATGGGAATGGCGTTTTTCGGACCTGCACTTGTACTGCTCACGTTGTTTTTGTTCCTGCCGATGCTTCTGACTTTCGGATTCAGCTTCACAGACTACTTTGCGCTGAACCCTGAGCTGACACATTTTGTAGGGCTGGAAAACTATATTAATATTTTTAAAGACGAATTGTTTGTACAGTCATTTTTGAATACTGTAAAATTTGTAGTTATCATCGTACCTCTTCAGTGCGGCGGAGCGCTGCTGCTTGCTCTTGCGATCAACAAAGCCGCGCACTGTAAGAAATATTTTAAAGTTGCGTTTTTTGTACCTGTTGTAATGTCTCTGGCTGTTGTATCTACTTTATGGATGCAGATTTACAGCCCGGAAGGGATACTGAACACACTGCTTGCGAATTTCGGAATTGACACGCAGCCGTTTATCCACAGTGCAGACCAGGCGCTTCCGTCTATTGCCATCATGAGTGTGTGGCAGGGTGTAGGATATCAGATGATCATCTTCCTTGGCGGTCTGCAGAATATTAATCCTGCACTCTATGAAGCGGCGGAGATGGATCATGCAAGTGCATGGCAGAAGTTCAAAGATATTACGCTTCCGGAACTGAAACCTCTTTGTATCTTCGTGTTCATCACGGTTACAATCGGCGCGTTCCGTATGCTGGTTCAGCCGATGGTTATGACCGGAGGAGGTCCGGATCATTCGACCTACACGATCGTCTACGATATTTACGAGACAGGTACTGTGAACTGGGAAATGGGTCTTGCGTCTACGATGGCAGTTGTATTTACCGTATTTGTCGTAGTGCTGACGATTATTCAAAATGTATTGACTAAGGACAAGGAGGAGAGAAAGCATGTTAACAAAAAAGCAAAAGCGAATTAACTGGATCCTGGTAGCAGTACTGCTGATCCTGTCAATCTTCTTCCTGTTTCCTGTAATATGGATGCTGGCGAACTCCTTTAAGCCGGATGCGGCAATCACCGCTGACATGAATTCGGTTGCGGCATTTATCCCTCCGGCACCTGACGGAAATTTCTTTGAAAACTATGTTTCCATTATCACCGATACGAGCTTTTTGAGATATATGGCGAATACGCTCTTTTATGCGGCAATTCTCATTCTTTTAAGTATTGTGGTAAATGGACTTGCAGGATATGCGCTGGCAAAAATCAAGTTTCCATTCCGTGACCAGTGGCTTATGATTATCATTATGCTGCTGATTGTGCCGACAGAGACAGTCATCACCATTCACTTTCTGATTATTGCAAAGGCAGGGCTGCTGAATACAATTGTAGGATATATTCTTCCGCTGATTGTGAATCCTTTTAATATCTTTCTGTTCCGTCAGGTGTTCGTAAGTCTGCCGGACGATGTGTATGAGGCGGCACAGCTTGACTTCTGTGGACCGGTAAAATACTTTTTCACCATGGTTCTGCCTATGTCCAAGACAGTTGTGGCAACAGTCAGCGTATTCACATTCCTGAATGTGTGGAATGACTACCTCTGGCCGTCACTGGTATTTACGTCCAGTGATCTGCTGACGGCTCAGATCGGCCTGAACTCCATCACATCGAATGAAAATACAACGATGGGACAGACACTTGCAGTTATCACTCTTGTTACGATTCCGGTTATTATCATCTACTCTTTGTTCTCAAAACAGATCGTGGAAGGCGTAACATCAACAGGTTCAAAGGAAGGATAAGAAGATGAGTTTTATAGAATTTAAAAATATTTGTAAAATGTATCCTGGATCAGATAAAAATACAGTAGAAAACTTCAACCTTGATATTGAAGAAAAAGAGTTCATTGCTTTTGTAGGTCCGTCCGGCTGCGGAAAATCCACAACATTACGTATGATTGCCGGATTTGAGGAGATCACCGGAGGAGAACTCTATATTGACGGGAAAAAAGTGAATGAAGTGGCGCCAAGAGACCGCGGCATTGCCATGGTATTTCAGAACTACGCTCTGTATCCGCATATGACGGTGGAGAAAAATATCGGATACGGATTGAAGAATATGAAGATGCCGGCGGACCAGATTAAGAAAAAGGTCGACTGGGCGATTGATATCCTTGGATTGGAAGAATACCGCCATCGTAAACCGAAAAATCTGTCTGGAGGACAGAGGCAGAGAGTTGCTCTCGGGCGTGCGATTGTAAAAAATCAGAAAGTGTTCCTCATGGATGAACCGCTCTCAAATCTGGATGCTAAACTTCGCGTCAGCATGAGGACGGAGATCAGTAAGCTCCACAGAGAACTGGGGGCAACCACAATATATGTTACGCATGACCAGGTGGAAGCAATGACCATGGCAGACCGGATTGTTATTATGAAGGACGGAATTATCCAGCAGGTTGGAAAGCCTATGGAACTTTATGATCATCCGAAGAATCAGTTTGTCGCCGGATTCATCGGCTCCCCTCAGATGAACTTCTTTGATGTCACTGTTTCCGGAAATACGGTGAAATTCGCCGATGGAAATACAATCACTTTATCAGAGGGAATGGCAAAAAAACTGGGTGGACACCAGGGTGAAATGGTACTTGGAATCCGCGGTGAGGATATCAAGATGGATGCTCAGAATATGGATCTTCACAGTGACAACCAGCAGTATGCGGTCATCACGGATACGGAAGTGATGGGGAATGAAAACAACCTGTACTTCAACTTCGGCGGAACACAGGCAGTGGCGAGAGTATCGAAATATGAAATCAGTCAGATCGGGGACCGGATTGATTTCGTGTTCATGCCGTCAAAGATGCATTTCTTTGACAAGGAGACGGGAATCAACTATACGGAAATGTGATCCCCGGTCAAACAAAGATAAGATAGACATGGAGGAAGCTATGAAAAGACAGCGATTGCACTTGAAAGCGCCGGATAACTGGATCAACGATCCGAACGGCTTCATATACTACAAAGGATATTATCACCTGTTTTATCAGTATTTCCCGTATGAACCACGCTGGGGAACCATGCACTGGGGCCATGCAGTGAGCAGGGATCTGGTAACATGGGAACATCGGGGAGTGGCACTTTATCCATCTACCCACGAAGACAGGAACGGATGCTTTTCCGGAAGTGCTATAGAGGAAGACGGAAAACTGTATCTTGTTTATACCGGCGTACGCTACGAGGTTGTGAATCCGGAAGATCCACATACGTGTCTGGATGAACAGTTCGAATCTGCCCAGCTTATGATTACTTCCGAGGACGGATTCCACTTCGACAATGAAGAGGGAAAAACAGTCATCATTCCTCCGCTTACAGATAAAAAGATCGGCGACCGGACACATACGAGAGATCCCAAAATCTGGAAAGGAAAAGACAGATGGTATCTAATTCTGGGAAGTACAATGGAAGAAAAGTATGGAGAGGTCCTTTTTTACCAGAGTGAGGATCTGCATACATGGACCTATGTGAATAAAGCATGGAAAGGCCCGGATTATGGATGGATGTGGGAATGCCCGGATTTCTTTGAAACAGAAGGGGGCGGCGTACTGATGGTTTCCCCGATGGGACTGCTTAAAAACGGAGAAAAAGAGACCAATCAGTCAATATGTTTTCCGGCGAAATTTACGGAGAGTACCTGCCGGATGGAGATACCGGATCAGTACCAGTTTACAGACTATGGAATGGATTTGTATGCCCCTCAGACCACTCTTGACCCGGAGGGGAGAAGAGTTATGGAAGGATGGATCCGGATGCCGAAACCGGCGGAGGAGGGCTGGATTGGAATGTTCTGCCTGCCGCGAATTGTAGAGAGAAAGGGAAATCATATTTATTTCCGAATACATCCGAATGTGAGGGCGGCATATTCTAAAGAAATCACAGATATTTCCTGTGCTTCAAAAGACGGATACATGGCGGTATTTGATCTGGAGGACGGGGAGCAGGCAGATATCGGCGGTTTCCTTATCAAAAGAAAAGGAAACAGGATTCAAACAGATCGGACAGCAGTATATCCTTCCATTAAGGGAGCGCATCTTGTATCTGAGACACCGGAACTTACAAACGGATGTCGGATTGAGGTACTGGCAGATAAGAATCTGATTGAAGTTTATATCAATGACGGAGAGTATGTGATCAGTAATGCAGTGTATGGAATCGGCGATTTTATTAAGGTAAACATTGAAAAAACAGTACATCTGTATACACTGAAGGAACATGATGAAAGAACACGGGGAGAGGAGTAAGGCGGACTTTGGTTCTGCTGCAGGGACTATGAAAAAATATGATGTGACAGCACTGGGAGAACTGCTGATTGATTTTACAGAAAACGGGGTCAGCGGTCAAGGCAATCCCTTGTTCGAGGCAAATCCCGGAGGAGCACCCTGTAATGTCCTTGCCATGCTTTCAAAGCTTGGACGAAATACAGCTTTTATCGGGAAAGTCGGAAAAGACGTTTTTGGAGAACGGTTGAAGACCGCTTTGGAAGAAGCGGGAATCGATGCTCAGTATCTTCGTATGGATGAAAAGATCCATACGACCCTTGCTCTTGTGCATACCTTTCCGGGTGGGGACAGGGAGTTCTCCTTCTATCGAAATCCAGGAGCAGACATGATGCTTACAGAAGAGGAGATTCCGGAAGAGCTGATCCGGAATTCCAGAATTTTTCATTTTAGAAGCATTTCCATGACCCATGAAAAGGTAAGGAATGCTACCAGAAAAGCAGTACAGATCGCAGAACAAGCTGGATGCATGATCTCCTTCGATCCAAACCTGCGGGCACCCCTCTGGGACGATCTGAATGAGGCAAGAGAGCAGATACAATGGGGATTGAAGCACTGCCATATTTTGAAGATCTCAGATAATGAAATTACCTGGCTGACCGGGAAAAAGGACTACACAGAAGGTGTGGAGTGGCTGAACAACAGATACCGGATTCCGCTTGTACTTGTATCTATGGGAAAAGCAGGAAGCAGAGCTTACTATAAGGGGAATATGATAGAGGTACCTCCGATTCTACGGGAGGACACGATAGAGACAACCGGAGCCGGGGATACATTCTGTGGATGTATACTGAATGGGATTCTGGAAAAGGGGCTGGAACAACTTACAGACGAATATTTGAAAGAAATGCTGATGTTTGCCAACAGCGCAGCTTCGGTGATCACAACAAGAAGAGGTGCATTGCGCGTGATGCCGTCAAGAGAAGAAATCGAGGGAAATTTTAGTTAATATTGACAGAGCTCGTAAAGTCCTGGTTTTAGAAGGCTTTACGGGCTTTGTTTTTTGTCCGGCAGTGTCAAAATTCGTTTTTCAAGAAAAGGCGTTATGCAAGAAGTCTTGTATAAATGTCCCGATCCAGATCTTTGAATACATTGAAGATCACGTTCTTCACACTGGTATCTTTTGCGAGAAATTCCCGGACGGTTTGGACGGCAATCTCAGCCGCCTTGTCATTCGGAAAATGAAATTCTCCTGTGGAGATGCAGCAGAAAGCAACGCTGTGTAACCCGTGGCCTGCGGCAAGTTCCAGACAGGATTGATAGCAGTCCGCAAGTTGACGGCAGTGTGTCTCGGTCAGGCGACCCGATACGATGGGACCGACGGTATGAAGGATGTACCGGCACGGAAGATTAAAGGCCGGTGTCAGCTTAGCCGTCCCGGTCGGCTCCGGATACCCCTGTTTTTCCATGATGGTGCCGCAGAGCAGGCGCAGTTGTATGCCGCTGAATGTATGAATGCAGTTGTCGATGCAGCGGTGGTTCGGGACGTAGCAGCCGGTCATGCCGCTGTTTGCCGCATTGACGATGGCATCGCATTTCAGCGTCGTAATATCGCCCTGCCAAAGATAAATGCCGTCTGAGACAGGAGTCAGATCCGTAAGATCAGTGATTCCCTTTTTCCGGGTCTCTTCCTGAAGATAGGCATCCTGAACGTTCAGAAATTCTTCGCTGATTTCGCGCGGCGGCCGGACATTCAAAAGGGCACGCAGAAGCATCTTCTGGTTTTCTTCTCCGGATGGAATCTGCATGGTCCGGTAAGACGGTTCCTCTTTTAACAAGGTTTCAATCAGGTATTGTCTTCGTTCGTTCTGGTTCATGAATTCTTACTTCCTTTGTTTATGATTAATAGATGTAATCGTTTTGCTTACAAGGGAAAGTGTAGCAGAGAGCAGATGTAATGTCAATAGTTACAATAAAATACATGAAGAATTTCTTTAAAATATGGTACACTGAAAGAAGGAGGAAACACACAATGAAGATTACGCGAGGCCTTCAGTTTTATACGGGAAGCAGGGAAGAGAAAATAGAAGGATTCACGGAGGAATTCCCTTATATTGCGTCAAGGGCGGAATTAAACGCTTATCGGGAATCCTTTGTGCCATGGCACTGGCATAAGGCGGTGGAACTGTTTTATATAGAAAGCGGGACACTGACTTACCATACACCCGGAGGGGTGAAAGAATTTTCGGCCGGATCGGGCGGGATGGTGAATTCCAATGTGTTGCATATGACGAAATTTCAGAAAGAGGGCAGAGAGAACGTGCAGCTTCTTCACATTTTTGATCCGGTTTTGGTTGCGGGGAATTACAGCAGCCGGATCGGAGAAAAATATGTGACGCCGCTGATTTCTTCACAAGAGCTGGAGCTGATCTGCCTTTCCCCGGAAAACCCGGAGCAGCAGAAGATTCTTCACATGATCCGGCAGGCGTTTCAGATCCCGGAAGAAGAAAGTGGGTATGAACTTCAGATCCGCGAAGCCCTGTCGGAAATCTGGCTGGAACTTTTCCGGCAGAATCAATCGGTGCTACATAAACAGAAATATCCGGGACCGGCAGACCGCTCGAAAGAACAGATCAAGCAGATGATGAGCTATATTCAGGAGAATTATGCAGAAAAACTGACTGTTTCCGGGATTGCGGCTGCGGCATTTGTCAGCGAAAGGGAATGTTACCGGATTTTCCGGAAATGTTTGCAGATGACACCGACAGAATACCTGACGGGATTCCGGATTCAGACAGCGTGCCGGATGCTGGAGGAAGGCAGGAAGTCTATCACGGAAATTGCTCTGGACTGCGGAATGGGAAGCGGCAGTTATTTCGGTAAAGTATTTCGGAAGTATCAGGGAGTGTCACCACTTGCATACAGAGATCGATGGCGGGATTTTACCAATAAGTGACGGAAAAAAGATATCATCCAAGGATACTGCGGCGTTATCATAACAGTAAATGATGCGAAACAGAGAGGGATGAGATGATGGAACTGAATGTAAAAACAGCGGAAAAGGAACTGGAACGTGCAGAGAAATTAAATCCGGGAGACTGGGTGGCACATTCCCGGTTTGTTGCTCAGGCATGTAGAAATATAGCAGCCTGCTGTCCCGGATTATCACCGGACGAGGCATACTGTTTTGGACTTTTGCATGATATTGGACGGTATGCGGGGAGAAGCTCGGAGAAACACCTGATTGACGGTTACCGTTACTGTATGGAACGAGGCTGGGAAAAGGCGGCGCAGATCTGCATTTCCCATGCATTTATGATCCAGGATATCCAGACGTCAATCGGTGTTTTCGACGTATCGGAAGAGGACTACCGGTTCATGGAACAGTTTATTCAGCACGCCGTCTACGATGATTACGACAGACTGGTACAGCTGTGCGACGCGCTGGCGCTTCCGACCGGATTCTGCCTTCTGGAGAAGCGGTTTGTGGACGTGGCAGTCCGGTACGGGACAAAACCCGCTACCGTACCGAGGTGGAAGAAAACACTGGAAATCAAGGAGATGTTTGAACGAAAAATCGGCGGATCGATTTATGACCTTCTCCCGGGAGTTGTTGAAAACAGTTTTTAGCAGGAGGGAAAATAACAGCCTCCGGACGGGAATCCCTGCACAATAAAAAACAGAAATAATTCTTGCGATCCGGGTTTGTTTCAGATATAGTTAGTTAAGACAAACTATAAGGAGAACAAAATGGAAATCAAACAGTTAGAATATTTTGTAGCAGCCAGTGAAAAGGGAAGCTTTAATAAGGCGGCAGAGTGTCTGTATACATCGCAGCCCAATGTAAGTAAAGTCATTTTAAGTCTGGAAAAAGAACTGGGGCGGGAGCTTTTTGTAAGAAACAGCAAAGGCATACAGCTGACGTCTTTTGGGGAGATGATCAAAGAGTACGCCCAGAATATCCTGAAAAATGCCCAGCTGATTCACAGTACCGTATCCGTCAATCCGGGAGCAAGGCTGAAAGTTTCCACATTTCCAAGCAATCTGCTTGCAGGGATTCTGGTCAGCTTTTATGAGGAAACAAAGGAAAACTATACGATTGAACATCTTCAGGGGACGGCGGAAGAAATCACGGATAATGTCAAATCCGGAATCTCTGAGATGGGTGTTGTCTTTATTGCGCAGAACCAGCTGGCGGCGTTTCAGCATATCCTCACCCACAAAAAGCTGGAGTTCCATCCGCTGGCCACAAGAGAACTGTGCCTTTACGTGGGAAAGAACAACCCGTTGTACGAGCGCAGCGAAGTCCGCTTTTCGGAACTTCCCAAGCTGCGGTTTGTCAGTGGAGCCAGGGATTATTTCTCGATGGAACATCATCTGGAGACAATAAGCCTTGGGATCATCAGCCGGGAAATGCTCAACAATGTCATCTGTACCAACAGCGAGTATGCCCTGATCCATGCACTCAGTACGACCGATCTCTGCGGGATGGGCGTGAAGTTTCTCACGAACCAGTATGAAGGACACGGAATCAAAACACTGACAGTCAAAGACTGTGAACCATTTCTTACGGTTGGCTATGTCGCGTCAGAACAGCATATCTTGAGCAGTCCATGCGTTGAATTTATAGAAAAATTAAGAGAGAAGCTATAACTGAAGAAGCAGAAAAACCCATTCCAAATCGATATTGGTTAGTTAAAACTAATCCGTGCTATAATCGGTTTCGTCAACAAACCAAGGAAGGGGGATTCAGCTATTAAAGGAAGAAAACTAACAATCATTCTTGCGGGGCTTTTGATTGTCCTGTCTTTTCTGTCGCTGTTTGTAGGCGTCATGGACATGGATCTGCGTCAGCTTTTGACAGGAGATGCGAAGCAGTGGGAAATCTTTCTGGTATCCAGAATGCCAAGGCTGCTTGCGATTTTGTGTACGGGAATCGGCATGAGCACCGCAGGACTGATTATGCAGCAGTTATGCATGAATAAATTTGTTTCGCCGACAACGGGAGCAACCATATCTTCGGCTCAGTTCGGGATTCTTCTGGCACTTTTGTTTATGCCAAAATCCACACTATGGGGAAGGGCGCTGTTTGCTTTTGCGGCGGCGATTCTGGGAACGTGGATTTTCGTATGGTTTATCCAGAAAATCCAGTTTAAAGATGTGGTGATGGTGCCGCTTGTCGGAATTATGTTCGGAAACGTAATCGGTGGAATCACCAATTATCTTGCCTACAAATATGAAATGACACAGGCATTGTCGTCCTGGCTGGTAGGACATTTTTCCCTTGTGATGCGGGGACGGTATGAGATTGTATATCTGGTTGTGCCGCTGGTGGTGCTTGCGTTTCTCTTTGCAAGCCATTTCAACATTGTGGGAATGGGAAAGGATTTTTCCAGAAATCTTGGAGTACCGTACAATTTCGTCCTTTTCATGGGACTTACCATTGCGGCGATGATCACAGCATCTGTTGTGGTGGTCGTGGGATCAATCTCCTATATCGGCCTGATTGTGCCAAATATCGTCGCCATGTTTAAAGGCGACAAGATCCGCGGAACCCTTGTGGATACAGCCCTGTTTGGGGCGCTCTTTGTTCTGGTATGCGACATGATCGGAAGAATTGTGATTGCTCCGTATGAGCTGCCGATTGAACTGGTCATCGGCATCCTCGGAAGCCTTCTTTTTATCGGGCTTTTGCTATACCGGTTAAAGCACGGAAGAAAAGCGGTAACGTTCCGGACGGGCGGCGCGGCCGGATGTGCGGAATGTGTGACCGGACTGGACGGAGGTGACAGAGCGTGAGGACAAAAGCATACTATCGGAACATACAGAAACTGGTGATGATGGCCCTGCTTGCGGTAGTGGCGGCAGCGGCATACATGCTGGTGGAAGTTAATTTTAACAATGAGAGACTCTTTTTCTATGCCCTGAAACTGCGGACGCCAAAGCTGATTGTCATGGTTATCACTGCTTTCGTCATCGGAGGCGCCTCCCTGGTGTTCCAGTCGGTGATCAACAATACTATCGTTACCCCGTGTCTGCTTGGGATGAATTCCCTTTATACCCTGATTCATACGGCGGTGGTATTTTGCGCGGGATCCACAAGCGTTCTTGCAAACAATGCAAATCTATCGTTTGCGGTGGACCTCGTCATCATGGGGATTACGGCAACGGTGATCTACGGCTGGCTTTTCAAAAAGACAAACTATAACGTCCTGTACGTACTGCTGATCGGGACGGTGCTGACCTCGTTTTTCTCCAGCATCCAGTCGACACTTACAAGAGTGATGGATCCGAATGAATATGACAATCTGCTGAGCACGCTTGTGGCAAGTTTCAGCAATGTCAACTCGGAGATTATTCTGTTTTCCGTGGTGGTTCTGGGAGTTCTGATTTTTGTTCTGAGAAAAGATCTGGCACTTCTGGATGTCATCACGCTTGGAAGGCAGCAGGCGGTGAATCTGGGTGTAGATTATGACCGGACGATCCGCAGGCTTCTGCTTGGAGTTACGATCTGTATCGCGGTGGCAACAGCAATGGTGGGACCGATCTCATTTCTGGGACTGATCATTGCCAACCTGTCAAGGCAGCTCCTGCAGACATTCCGGCATAGACAGCTGAGCCTCGGCAGTGCCCTGTTTGGAACGATCGTACTGGTTGCAGGACAGCTGATTGTGGAACACGTTTTTACCTATTCGATTCCGGTCAGCGTGTTTATTACAGTGGGCGGCGGTCTCTATTTCCTGTATCTGCTGCTGACAAGACGGAGGGTTTGAGAAATGAACATACAAGAACTGACAAAAACATACGATGGGAAAACAGTAGTGGATTCAATCTCGTTTGAGATCCCGAAGGGCAAGGTCCTGTCGCTGATCGGTCCAAACGGGGCCGGAAAATCGACGGTCATGGGCATGATTTCGCGTCTGATTGCGCGGGATGAAGGAATGGTGGATTTTCACGGAAAAGATATTGGAAAATGGAAGAGCAGGGAGCTCTCCAAAAAGCTGGCGATTCTGACCCAGAGCAACCAGATCCAGATGAAGCTGACGGTGCAGGAGCTGGTCGCCTTCGGACGCTTCCCGTATTCCGGAAACCGGATTAGAAAAGAGGACCAGGAAATCATCGATCAGGCCATTGCCTACATGGAACTGGAAGAGATGAGAGACCGGTTCATTGACGAACTCTCAGGAGGACAGCGGCAGAGAGCGATGATCGCCATGGTCATTGCCCAGGACACAGACTATGTACTGCTGGATGAACCGACCAACAACCTGGATATTTACCACGCCGCCAATATGATGAAGATCGTGCGCAGGCTCTGCGATGAACTGGGCAAGACGGTGGTACTTGTACTGCATGAAATCAATTATGCGGCATTTTATTCGGATTATATCTGCGCCTTTGTGGACGGCAGAATCGCAAAATTCGGAACCGTGGAGGAAGTTATGACAAAGGAAAATCTGTCGGAGATCTATCAGGTGGATTTTGAAATTCAGATGGTCAAAGGAAGACCGCTGGCAATTTACTATTAAATGATTTCTATATGAAAAAGGAGAACAGGATTATGAAAAGAAAACTCATTACATTGATTTTAGCCTGCACAATGGCTTTCTCACTTGCCGCGTGCGGTTCCAAAGAAGCGGACAATACATCGGGGGAAGCACAGACAGTGGGAAATGAAGAAACTTCAGAACCGGAGACTGTGACGATCACAAGCCTGGACGGAAATGGAGAAGAGACGCAGGTCGAAGTACCGTACCGTCCGGAACGGGCCGCCCTCCTCGATATGGCCAGTCTTGACATTATTGACAGCCTTGGAGAAGGAGACTGCGTAGTTGGAAGCGCAACCACTTCCCTCGATTATCTGCAGGACTATGTGACGAACGAGAATATAAAAAATCTGGGAACCATCAAGGAAGCAGATCTGGAAGCAGTCATGGAAAGCGAACCGGACGTGATTTTCATCGGGGGACGGCTTTCCGCTTCCTATGACGCACTGAGTGAAATCGCGCCGGTGGTTTATCTTTCCACAGACAGCGAAAAGGGTGTGGTAGAAAGTGTACGCAGCAATGCGGAAACCATCGCTGCAATTTTTGGAAAAGAAGATAAAGTAGAGGAACTGATGGCCGGATTTGACAAGCGTATCCAGACTCTGGCCGAATTTGCGGAAAACAAAACTGCCATTATCGGAATGTGCACAAGCGGCGGCTTCAACATTCTCGGAAACGACGGAAGATGCTCCCTGATCGGAAATGAGATCGGGTTTGAAAACATTGGAGTAGCTTCGAATGTGGATACCTCCACCCACGGAAATGAAGCATCTTTCGAATTCGTAGTGGAACGCAATCCGGAATACATCTTCGTCATGGACCGTGACGCCGCAATTAACACAGAAGGCGCTCAGCTTGCACAGGAGATTGTGGAAAATGAGCTTGTGAAGGGAACGGACGCATACAAAAACGGACATATCGTGTACCTGGAACACCCGGCAGTATGGTATACGGCAGAGGGCGGAATTAGCGCACTGGATATCATGCTGCAGGATCTGGAAGGGGCACTGCTGTAACAATAATTTTGAAAAGCCTGATTCTTGGAAAGAAGAATCGGGCTTTTTTCATGGTGCGGATTTCGCGGACTGGAATGGGGAGGGAAGGAGCTTTGGAGGGCTTAGAAAGAGAGTGCTATCGGTTGGCGAAAGATAAAGAGTCTGATAAAATGGAAGGTAGAATTGTATGGTGTAAATGCGGGAAATAATTTTTTAGAAGAAAGAAGATTTAGTTAGGAGATTGATATGCAGTTACCATATTCTGACATACTGGACATTGCTCATTTTTCCAGATTGTTTGACAACAAAAGCGAGTGCTATAAATTATTCTGGTTTCAGGCGATTGCGCGGAAAATCAAAGAGGGACACACGATCATTACCTTCGAGGAACTGATCGATGAAATGATTGCCGATGCCTGGTATATGGTTTCAGAGTATCACTTAAATCTGGGACCCAATGATGCGCTGGAACGGGTGGTTCATCGCCTGGGTGAAATCAGCAACATGAAATCCTGCGAGAAGAAAGAAGTGATTCTGGACTATCTGGCAGCCTGTGAGGATAAAGAAGTCCTGAACATGAAACGGACTTTATCACAGAACGTACCGTATCGGCTGCAGGCACCTTTCATGGAGTCCATGAAGGGAAAAGAGTGGAACAGATCCGGCAAAAACCTTGCAGCAAGAATTAATCAGGAAGAAAGACTGATGTATTATTTTTTACAATTCCGTGGACTGGACACCCGGATTCAGATACAGAAAGAATGGGCGGATTATATCGAAGAGAAATACGAAATCATACAGGGATGGGTGGAGCGAAATCTCATCCAGTATCTCCAGAGAAGGAATCCAAGTGTTCCGGGAATCGTGACAAGCTCTATCCGCCGAAAGAGAGGAATCTGGAAAAGGTTAAAAAATACTGGAAAATGATTGTTTCCATCAAACCTGTCTGCGAGATCTATGGAGAAGAACGGCTGAATGAGAAAAATATTTCGATTGATCATTTTGTGCCATGGGCTTATGTGGCACATGATGAGCTGTGGAATCTGACGCCTACGACCCGGAGCATGAACAGCAGGAAAAGCAACAGCCTTCCGGACTGGAATACTTATTTTCCGATGTTATGTAAAAGCGAATATTTATCCTACGAAATGATGTGGGAATATCCGGAAATCCATGCGGCGTTTGAGAAATGCGCCAAGGAACATCTAAATAATCAGGAGATTAAGCACAAGCTGTATCAACGCGGGCTGTCAGAAAGAGAGTTCTCCGGGCGGCTGGAAGAGGTGATGCTTCCGGTCTATCAGTCTGCAAAAAGTATGGGATTTTCGAATTGGAGTCTGAGAGTGTGAGAGGATGGGATAATCGGTGCGTATTACGGAGATATGGTATATTGCTGTGCAGTGGGAATTGGTGGGGCAATGGGATGGATGAAAGTGCATGGATCGAGGATCGTACCAGAATGGAGTATTGAAAACAGGGCGGTGTGGAAGAGCGGAAAAGAGGAAAAGGATATTTGAAAAAATAAGAGAATATCAGAGAGTATTTCAGAGATAAAGGAGTGGAATGATATGACAAAGTTTGAAGAATTTGAGCAGGTTGTTGCGAAACTTCGGGCTCCGGACGGATGTCCGTGGGACAGAGAGCAGACACATAAGAGCCTTAAAAAGCCGTGTATAGAGGAAGCAGCAGAAGTGATCTGTGGAATCAATATACTGGACGAGACAGGAAATCCGGATAACCTGAAAGAAGAATTGGGAGACCTGCTTCTGCAGGTAGTGATGCATGCTCGGATCGCAGAAGAAGAAGGATACTTTACCATGGATGATGTGATCCAGGGGATCATTGATAAAATGGTGCGGCGGCATCCGCATGTGTTTGGGGATGCAGTCGTATCGGGGTCAGGTGAGGTGCTGACCAGATGGGATGAAATTAAGAAGTGGGAGAAGGCAGGAAAAGAATGGACGGAAGCATATCTGCCGGAGGCGTTTGAGGAGGCAAAGGAGCTGATTGAGGAAGCAAAGGAGAGGAAAGGGGTTGGGGAGAGGGAGTGAGTTTTGGGGTGTATTGTGGTATTAGAGTATGCGGATCTTTATTTATAAGGTTTCTATGGGTACTGATTTTTGCTTTGGAGTGTCAATAGTGTAGTTTTCTATGGAGATGATGTAGTGAAATGGATATGAAGGTGAAGAAAAATATAGAGATAGCGAAAAGCATGGAGATTTGATAAAATTGAGATAAATGTAAATTTGAGCGAGAAAGGTCTAATTTCCGGAACCTATAATGAACTTATACAAAGTAGGAAATAAGAAGAGGAGGGATTTCGGGTGAACAAGAAAAAAGACGAAGTGACGATTCGATCCAGCGCAGCAGAGTATTTGACGTATGTGTCATCCATTGGCGATCAGTCGGATAGTATCGAAATGCGATATGAGGATGAAAATATATGGCTGACACAGAAGATGATGGCTACGTTATATGATGTAAATGTCCGTACAGTAAATGAACATATAAAAAAGATTTATAGTGATTCAGAACTTGAACCTATTTCAACTATCCGGAAATTCCGGATAGTTCAAACCGAAGGTTCCCGTCAAGTGAGCCGGGAAGTAGCACATTATAATTTGCAAATGATCATAGCCGTTGGTTTTAAGGTAAATAATGAGAGAGCAGTTCAATTTCGCAAGTGGGCTAATAGGATCGTGAAAGACTATACAATCAAAGGTTGGGCCGTGGATGATGAACGACTGAAAAATGGTGGTTCTATGCTTACTACGGAATATTTTGATAGATTGCTTGAACAGATACGAGAAATTCGTTTGTCAGAGCGTAGATTCTATCAGAAAATTACAGATATCTACGCTACATCCCTTGATTATGATCGGACGGCAAAAACGACAAAGCAGTTTTTTGCTAAAGTACAGAATAAAATGCACTATGCAGTTCATGGCCATACGGCGGCGGAATTGATCTATGAACGGGCAAATGCTGAGAAACCGCATATGGGACTTACTACATGGGCAGCAGCACCAGATGGTAAAATTGTGAAAAGTGATGTTAGCATTGCCAAGAATTATCTTACAGAGAAGGAAATGCGTTCTTTGGAACGAATTGTATCTGCATATTTGGATTTAGCTGAAGACCGAGCTGAACGTCATATACCTATGACAATGGAAGACTGGTCCGAGCGTTTAGATTTGTTCTTGATGGCGGATGACAGAGAGGTTCTGCAAGATTCCGGGAAAATTACAGCAGAAATTGCAAAAGAGAAAGCAGAAACAGAATTTGAAAAGTACCGGGTGATTCAGGATAGATTATATATGTCGGATTTTGATAAATATCTACTTGAATTAGAAGAAAATGCAAAAAAATAAACTAATATAATTTGAACTCTTGATAACGTATAATTAATTTCGCAAAATCAATTTCATAAAAATAGACATGGTTTATAGCCGTTTGGTAAAATTAAGTCACCACAACAAAATCTATCAAAGAAAGCTATAAAACCATGTCTGATAAGATTATACAGCTAAATGAAATGCCAAAAATATTCGACAAATATATTAATCAAACATTGACGGAAACACTATCTGCGATATAAACTAGAAAAAGAAGTTTAATGCATTAATTATCGACATTGAAAATTGAAGATATATCAGGAAACATCATAACTATTGACTTAATGGCTTGTATAATTTTATTAAGGAAACCATCATTTACTACAGAAAATATCACCGATAATAATCCGGCAAATAATTAACCAGTAGCCGGCAAAATGGTTATAGATCATTAATCTGTAAAAGCACTGAGTTGATCCTAATAGAGGATATAAAAGATTTATTGTCATAGAAAGTATACACATAGTTGGTAAAGCTAGGAATACATGTGCGAGACCTCTTCCTGTTAATGACCTCATTTGGTCCAGGATTTCGTCCGCATCCCCTGAATGGCGAAAATCGCCCGGCGCTAACAATGGTAAAAATTCTCACGAAGAACATAGAAAAAACGAGGGCTGTTCGGTCCTCGTTTCTTCTGCAAAATACTGATTAAATGAGCCAAACGGGTACATACCAGTTCTTTTCGTCCACAGGCAACAGATCGTTTGCCATACAGACCACACTTCCGGTTCCAATTTCAACCTTCAAAGACTCTAATCCTCCGAAAGCCGATTCCCTGCTAACGGGTTCCAATACCTTGAAATTTTTAATCGCGGCCTTACCCGGTGACGCCGATTTTTTGATCTCTATTGGAGAAAGAATACCATTTTGATATAGCAGCAGGTCGATTTCTTTCTGGTCTTTATCTCTGTAATAGAAAATAGGCGGCTCTTTTCCGGCGTTCAGATAACTCTTATAAATCTCTGAAAAAACATAGCTCTCAAAGAACGCCCCGGACATGGCGCCCCTTTCCAAGGCTTCGGAATTGCCCCATCTTAAAAGGTACGCTGCCAGGCCGGTGTCCAGGAAATGGATCAATGGCATCTTTACCACCCGTTTAAGTGCATTGTTGTGATAAGGCTGTACAAGCGCAATGATATGAGATGACACCAAAATAGAGAGCCACTTTTTGGCCGTTGGAGCTGAAATGCCCGCGGCACTCGCCAGTTCTTCATAGACAACAGGCTTTGAAGTCCACGCAGCAACAATCGTCATAAAATTGTAAAACTGCATTTCATCCGCGACCTGTGCCAGATCCCGGATATCCCTTTGCAGATAGGTGTTAACATAGGAGCGGTAATAAGTTTCCCAATCCACATTTTCATCTGCATAGAGTTCCGGCATAGAACCTTTGAATATCCTACGGTAGATCTCATTCAAATCTCTTTTTCTTTTTACAGGCAAACGCTCCATCAAATCCCCGGCTTCTGTCTGGAAAGGCTTGCTTGGTTCATGGTAGATTTCCGCATCGGATAATCCCAACAGGTTTACGATTCCAACCCGTCCGGCCAGACTTTCTCTGACATTTTTCATAAGGCGGAAAACCTGCGATCCTGTGATCCAGAAATCACCTTTTTTCTTAGAACGGTCAACACTCATTTTGATGTAGGGCAATAGCTCTGTTGCATACTGGATCTCATCAATCAGTACCGGTGGGGAATACCTCTGCAAAAACAGGGCAGGATCGTGTTTTGCCAAGTAGCGGACATCAGGATCATCCAGAGTCACATATTTACGCTCTATGCCTTCGCTTTGCTCTGTCTCTGACATCCTTTGCAATAAGGTCGTTTTTCCAACCTGTCTGGGGCCGGTTACCAGCAGCACCGGAAACATTTTGGACACCCGTGCAATCGTATCTTCCACAGCTCGTTTGATATATGCCATGACAATCTCTCCCTTCGGTTATAGTATAGTCAATTTCATTTAGAATATTCGTCCAAACCAAATTATAATTTTATTATAGCCAGAATTTCATAGATTGTCAACGAAATATCCGGCCAAACCAAATTGTGATTTTTGTTTAGCCGGATTATTCGCCGCAATTTAAGTGGGTATATTCTAACTAATCTAACCAGGGGATTATTGATAAAATGGCGCAGCGGCATCCACATGTGTTTGGGAATGCAGTCGTGCCGGGTTCAGGTGAAGTGCTGACCAGATGGGATGAAATTAAGAAATGGGAGAAGGCGGGAAAAGGATGGACGGAAGCATATCTGCCGGATAGTATCGAAATGCGATATGAGGATGAAAAACAAGGTAAAATTTACCTTTTTAAAAGCTCTCGCCATAAAATTTAAAAAAATTAGCACTCACCTCTTGGCGTGGTGTGGGTGGTTTTGTCCTGTGGCGTCAGAGCCCGTAAAGCCTTATTTTACAAGGTTTTTGCGGGTTCTTACTTTTTGTCTGGAAGCGTCAAAAATCGTCATTTTTTGCGAAAATGGTGTAGTAAATGGTGTAGTAAAAAGGGGGAGTGAACAAGTGGACCTGAAAGTTGGTGGTAAGTGTAGAATTTGATATAATTGATTTATGATAGAAAAAGGAGAATGATAATATGAGGGATAAAGAAGTAGGGTTTTTTCTTAACAATGATGATAGCAATTATATTGGCGACGAGCGAATAAGACCATATCTTTCTTATAATAGAAAAAAGGAGTCGTATTGTATTTATTGTTCAAATTTAGCAGATAGTCGAGAACATTTACCACCACGGATATTTGTTGATACCCCTAATTTAAATGAGTGGAATATTGTTCCTGCATGCAAAAGCTGTAATAACGGATATTCACAAGAAGAGCAAATGGTTGCATGTATGATAGAATATATTATAGCCTTAATCTATTATAAAGGTGAAATTCAAAGAGAAAAAATAAAACATACTTTTGAAAAAAGACCTAAAATTCTAGAAAAAATAAAAACACTTTGTGTTGTTGAGAATGATCTGGTACAAATTGATAGCGCAGTTATTGATATGATTAAGCGGGTAATGTTAAAAATTGCTAAGGGACATTTCATGTATGAATGTAATGTTTTTTTGCCCGATGATGCAGATGTTTTAATTGACTTTGAACCTCTGATGGATAAAAAGAAATTAGACGAATTTAATTCGCCTATTGCTTGTAATTATTTTCCTGAAATTGGAAGTAGGGAGAGCGATCAATTGTGTATTATGATGGGGGAAAATCAAGTATTGTATAGCTGGAAGGTAATAGATAATGATAATTATAGATATGCAATTTCCCCTAATATTTTGAGGATTGTTATTAGAGAGTTTTTATATGTTGAAATTATTCACAAATAAAATAAGTTCATGGGGGGTTTTATGTAATGTTACAATAAAGTGATAGGTATATAGTAGATTGCGAACATAAATTACGCAAAATAGCGTAAATATGAGGAACAATTAAATAAAAAATTTATATTTTTACGGAACTTTAAAAAATACGCAAAAAAGTGAAATTTTTGTATTGCCAATTTTGTAAGAAGGTGCTAGTATACATATAGAATAATTATTTGGAGGATTGACTATGCCAGCAAAAAAGCTTTCTTATGATGAACTTTTTAACTCAACAACAATGTTTTATATGAATGACCAGTATGAAAAAAGCATTGAAAGAGAAGTAAAAGCTAAAACGGAAGAGATATCTGTGGGACTCAGAACTATTAAAGATAAAGAAAGTCTCAAAGAATATATAATTGCTCATAAAGACGCTCTGGATAATCTTACCTCTGTTAGTCAAATCTCTGTAGAACGCTTTAAACGCATGGTTTCTATGATTCGGAAAGATCGTGGATTTGTTTTTGCTACGGAATGGAGTCTTGGAAAAATCAGGACAGCAATGATGGAAAGCCCGGCAATGATGGAAAGTATCTTAAATCTTATATGGAACGGAAAGAATGATGAAAAACTGAAATCATGTATTCCAGCATTCTATTTGGAAAATATGGCTATGGATGAATCGACTCTTCTAAGGTTGCAGGATGAAAATATAGTGAGACAGCTTGTTAAACGTGGAATGGAAGGAAAATACAGTAATGGCATTGGTGATGCGGTTCTAGCAGATATTGAAAAAGAAATTAAAAGAATATGTGCAAAGCATGGATTGGAGTATCAGAAGAATGTGAGAGTACCAATTTTGGATAGAGCGGTAAGTTTTGTTCTTGAAAATCCTGCTCAACCTCATATTATCATTGATGTTTCTTATAGTGTAACGACATCAAGTAGCCAAGGAAGTAAGAAAGAAGCAGCAAGGAAGACTGTCGAGGTATTATCCAGAGAAAAATCAGCTGGACGAAATATTATTTTTGTCAATTTTCTTGATGGAGCAGGTTGGATCGGAAGACAGGCAGATATGAAAGAAATACATCGGTGTTCAGATTATGTCCTTAATTTTCAGAATCTTGGCATGTTGGAAGATATCATTGATTCATATATTTCAGAATTTTAAATGGAGGATTTTTTATGAATGCAGAAGAAAGAAAAGCTAAATTAAAAGAGTTTACGGACAATCCTAGTTCTGCTTGTCGGACAGGTATTCCAATTACCTATCATGGAAGAATTATTACATTGGACGCATATGAGATTCCACTTGAATATTTAGTTTACAATCCTTACAACGGTCGTATAGGTAGCGTTGTAAAATCATTTGAAAGACAAAATCACACGCTTAATCCTGAAGAACCATCAGATAAGGCACTGATAGAAAAATTTTTGTGGGAATCTAAGGTGGAGGCTAATAAAAAAACGAAGGAGCGATTATTAAAAGAGCATCAACAGAAACATGGTATTGTTACTGCTGATGGCATAATCATAGATGGAAATCGTCGGGCAAGTTTGTTGAATAATATTATGGCCGATACAAGTATTCCTTATACAGAAAAAAGTCATTGCCAATATTTTATTGCTATCATTCTGCCGGAAGATGCTGACAAAAAGGAAATTTTGGCACTTGAGACTACATATCAGATGGGAGAAGATGCAAAAGTAGATTATAATCCCATTGAGAAATATCTTAAGTGTAAAGACTTAAAAGATGCAGGATTCACAGATGATGATATTGCGGGTATGATGGATTGTAAAGAAGGGGAAGTTAGAACTATGCTTTCTGCCCTTAAATTAATGGATGAATATCTGGATGAATATGGATATTCAGGTATGTACACACAGCTTGACAAGAATGAAGATTCATTCTTAAAATTGGATTCTGCTTTGAAAAAATATAGAGCGGGTGTTCCATCTATGTGGGCGTATGATCCAGATGCCGATGTTTCAGATTTAAAATCGATTGCATTTGATTATATTCGTTCTGGTTTTGAACAGACATTATTCAGAAATATTATTACGGCACCGACTGCAAAAAAACCTGCATCTAGTTTTTTTGCTAAAAAGGAAGTATGGGAATCTTTTCGAGATGCTCATTATCAAGTGACAGACAATATACAAGAAGCGTCTGTTAAAGATATTATAGACACAAATCCGCCAGATTTATCCCGTGCGTTAAAGGCAAGAGATAAAAAGTGGCAACAGGAGGTGGCTGATGATTTCGAAGAAAATTTTGTTAGAAGTCTAGATCAGCTCAATAACCATGCAAATGCGGCAAAACCATTGCAACAGTTGCTCAAGGCTTGTCAGGCATTGGAAGTTGTTGATGTGAATCAGCCAAATTTCTTAACTGATAGTAATGTTAAAGGATGTGTCAAAACACTGGAAGAATATGTTTCGAAATTTAAAGAAATTCTTGGAATGTAAAGGAAACGTAATATATGAAAAAGCTATGTCTTGAGTCAAAAGAAAATAGCAATTGTCTTATTATTACTGGTGATATAGATGCCATTTTCAGTAATCGAAGGGCATCACGATACCTTAAAGATAATTTGCAATTTTTAAAACAGGATTCGTCATTGATTATAGATTCACAACAAGACATCAATAAGACAATTGATAGAATCAAAAAAATTTGTGAATATACTTGTTCAGAATTGATTTATTCAGAAAGGGTGTCTGACGCCGTAAACCAATATGCGATAGAGGAAGAAAAGTTTAGCGAATTTGCGGAGAAAGCTCGGTTGATAAGAGATAATCATTGTAATCGAGAAGATTTTCAAAGATTTATAGATTCGGTTAGTAAGAATCTGAAAAATCGAAGTTTGTATGAATTGCAGCTTTTATCTGCATATCATTTAGCGTTTTCACAAAACGCCTGTAATTTTTCTGTGCCAGGTGCTGGTAAGACAAGCGTGGTATATGGCGCCTTTGCCTATTTATCAAATCTTAATCCAGAAGACAAAAAATATGTAAATAGGTTATTGATAATATCTCCACTTAGTGCTTTTGGACCGTGGGAGATAGAATATGAGGAATGTTTTGGAGAAAAACCTTCAACAAAACGTTTAAATGGTGCAGTATCGGTAGATGAAAAGAAGCAGTATCTGTATTCGCAGAATCCTGCAAAAATCACTTTGCTATCTTATGCATCAGTATCGTCACTGAAGGAAGAATTGATATATTTCCTTCGAAACAATAAAGTTATGGTCGTGTTAGATGAGGCGCATAAGATAAAAAATACTAGTGGTGGACCTACTGCAGCGGGAGTGCTTGCTATTGCTAAGTTTTGTTCAGCGAGAGTTGTTTTAACAGGTACACCTGCACCGAATGGTTATGAGGATTTATATAATCTGTATAAATTTATTTGGCCAACTAAAAAGGTTATACCGTATGAAGTGTATCAGTTGAAGGATATGAGTAAAAATCAAGACGATCCCCGAGTAGACACTTTGTTGCAAGCGATAGAACCATTTTTTATTCGCGTAAAAAAAAGTGATCTTGGCATTCCGGTAGCAACTGAACATGATCCGATTGTAATACCTATGGGGCAAACCCAGAGACGTATTTACGATGTTATAGAGAAAAAATACATGGGAGATATCGTTTCAAACAGGGACAATAGATTTAGGCAAGATCTAGTGAAGGCAAGACTTATCAGATTGATGCAGGCAGCTACAAATCCTAATCTTCTAAAAGTTCCGCTTAAAAATTTTGCTTCATTTGAGAATTTTGATCCTGATATCGTAGAGGAGGATTCTTCTCTTATCAATGACATTATGCAATATTCATCTAACGAAATACCTGCTAAATTCGTGAAAGCAAAAGAATTGATTGAGAATATTCTTCAGGAAAATGGTAAGGTGGTTGTATGGGCAATTTATGTCAAGAACATTCTAGACTTTGAGGCTTACCTTATCTCTTGTGGCATTCCATGCAAAACATTATATGGTGCGACTCCTGTTTCATCAGGTGAAGAAGATGACGGTACAACAGAAACAAGAGAGCGTATTATAGCAGAGTTCCATCAAGAAGATTCCTCTTTCAGAGTAATAATTGCAAACCCGTTTGCAGTTTCGGAATCGATCTCACTTCATAAAGTATGCCATAATGCAATTTATATGGAACGTAGTTTCAATGCTGCACATTTTATTCAATCCAAAGATAGAATACACAGATATGGTTTAAAACCAGGAACAGAAACAAATTACTATTACCTATTATCGGAGGATTCTGTTGATAATGTTATACATGAAAGACTGATCGAAAAGGAGACAAGGCTTAGGGAGATTATTGAGAGTATGCCAATTCCTCTGTTTGAGAATGCAGAACTGGAAACTGGAGACAATGATATTAAAGCCTTGATAGCAGAGTATGTTAATAGAACTAAAAAGATGTAATTCAATAGGCAATATTGATGGTTTGATGTTTCTCATTTCAATAATTGCTGGTAAAAAGAAAGTTATCCAATCTGAGATAACAAATCGATGTGCATTGGAGTATGGGATAACAGTGAATTGTTCTGGTGCGGTTGCTTTTCTCCAGTACCTTGGTTATGTAGATGTAACTGAAAACGTAGTAATTCCAAATGAAAAGATGGATATTTTCCTTTCTGGCAGTAAAGAATTAATTTTAAACTTACTGATTAAAGAATGCATAGCCAAATTAGTTGAAGAGGGAATTTTTGATAAAAGTGCTGTTTTATTTAATGTGGAAAAGGGACATTTTAGTATAAAGCGTTCTGCTTTTCCACTATCTCACGCAGCAATTAGAAATTTTTTGACCATTTCTGGGGCATTAGAAAAAGAGGAACATGGGGAGATTTGTATTAAGGATTCTTATGAAAGCGATTTTATTGTGCAGCTTCAATCTAGAAGAAATAAGTTTACTTTAGAAGAATTATTGAAACAACAAAAAGAGCAGAGTGAAAGAGGGCTCGCTGCTGAGAAATTTGTGTTGAAATTAGAAAAAAATAGACTCCCAAATAAAGCTTGGAAAATCAAAAGGATTACGGATTTTGATGTTTCAGCCGGATATGATATTGTTTCGTTTAAAGAAGCTGACTCGGTGACATATGACAGGTATGTAGAAGTAAAGTGTTATCTGGGACAACCACATTTCTATTGGTCAGAAAATGAATCAGAAGTTGCCATGATTAAAGGAGATAAGTATGTATTGTGTCTAGTTGATTATTCGCGAATTAATGAGCCGGGATATATACCAGAGTATATCAATAATCCATATTCTGTTATTTTTAATGATAACCAGTGGATGGTAAATACAGCCTCTTACAGAATACAGAAGATATAATAAAAGGACATGGTGTATTCCATGTCCTCACATTTTTGATTTACGTTAAGATTTATATATATCTGCCAGTCTTTCAGAGACTGCTTTAATGACTGGAACACATACGGTATTTCCAAGTAAATCAAATGCCTCTTTTTCTTTCAAAAAAGATAAATCATAATTTTCGGGGAAGCCGCATAATCTTTGACCCTCCCTGATGGATAGCCTACGCAATCCGCCATTATCGATAACGCCTAAGCGGGAGACATCCATTGCAACAAGCGTAGGGGCTAAGGCTTCAGGATCAAGAATTTTAGTAAATTCGAAAGATAATTTTCCAGTAACAATATTGTACCCTTTTGGTTTAGTTTTGTCAGGAACACGTCGTCCATTTTCTTTCTTGCGTGGATGTTCTAAGGTTAGATAACCCATATCAACTAATTCTGTTAAGAAAGCATGCAAGTTTTCGCGTGGAAAGAAAGTTGAAATCTGCTTTTCAGTCAATGGCATTCCATCCATCCAATCAATTCCAATTTCAGTTGCCCATTTACGTTTACGTCTTTCTAAAAGTAGCTGATTTAGAAAATTACTTTGTTCAGTAGTTGTATCGCCTTTTAATCCAAGCTCCCAGCTGTGAATATTGTCGATTCCACCACGTTTATCTTTGATAGATTTACCAATTACCTGATCAGGCTTAAAATGGTTAAAAAGTTTTTTGGTGAATTCTGAATTGACAGATGGCAAACCAGATTCGAGGATATCTCCTAAAACTGCGGTATGTTCTTCAAAATTGTCTAGGGAAACATGAGCGTCAATACTACCGACTATGTATACTCTTTTCCGAGGTTGTGCAAGACCAAAATATTGACTATCAATAAGACGATAGGATACATAGTAGCCAAGTGATTTTAGATGATTAACAATAATAGAAAGAGTTCTTCCTTTATCGTGATTCATTAATCCTTCTACATTCTCTAATAAAAAACCGTAAGGTTTTTTATCTTTTAAAATACGCTCAATTTCAAAAAACAGAGTGCCTCGTGTATCCTCAAATCCAAGACCAAGTCCAGCAGCAGAAAAAGGTTGACATGGAAATCCAGCTAACAAAAAGTCAAAATCTGGAATATCAGATGATGGGATTTGAGTTATATCTCCTGCAATATTTGAATCCTTAAAATAGTTTTTGTATGCTTTTACGGCATAATCTTTAATTTCACTGCTGAATACACATTTTGGTTTAAATCCTTTTTCAAGGAATGCAGATTCAAAACCCAATCGAATTCCACCAAGTCCGGCAAATAAATCTATAAACTTAACTTCATTGTTTTCAGCCCTTTTTCTCCTTGCAATTTGAGCTTGTATAAGATCTATGCACTTCTCAGAGAAACTATTTCCATGTGCATATACTTCAATTTCATTATTCTGGGTATGGGTTATATAAATTGTTTTTGCAATTTTCTTTTTACTCTCAGGAAGAGGAGTGCGTCCAGAACCTTCGCGTTTTCCACCATGCATGGTTGAGCTCATTCCTTTCTACTAAAATAATATGTCGATCATTATAGTAACACATTCAACTTGATTTTACAATGCCTTAAATCAAGTTAGAAAATCTTATTTCGAAATATTGACAAAAGAAAAAAATTATCGTACTTTATAATTACACAAAAAAGCATAAATGCTTAATAGCGAAATGGAGGATGAAAAATGGCTGGAGAATTTGGTGCATTTATTGCACAAAAGCGATTGGAAAAAGATATAAAACTTAAACCTATTGCAGAAAAAATGGGCGTGTCTGTTACTTATCTGTCTGATATTATAAAGGGAAGAAGAAATCCACCAGATATTGATGGTTTAGAGGTGATTGCATCGGTACTCAATTTAAATGAAAATGAAAGAAATGAAATGTTTGATCTTGCAGGAAGAGAACGTAACCAGATATCACCTGATTTGCCAGAATACATAATGGATGAGACTCTTCCAAGTGCTCGTGTTGCACTTCGAAGAGCAAAGAGCCAGGAGCTTGGTGACGATTTCTGGCAGGAGGTTAATAAAATTATTGACAGAAGAAATGGAGAGAATTAGTGAATTACAATATAAATAGTCTTATACCATATATCCCCACAAATGAATATGATGCTGTAGCGGAAGAATTTCTTCATTTATATTGTGAAGAGGCTTTATTGCGGCCGATGGCTATTCCGATAGAGCATATTGCAAAAAATGAATTGGGATTGGATGTGAAATATATACGTCTTTCAGAAGAATGTGATATTTATGGAATGACTATATTTTCCGATGGCATAGTTGAAGTATACGATCCAGCAGAATGTCTGTATGATTCAAAAATATTTAAAAGAAAGACGATATTAATTGATCCTGAAGCAGTCAAAAAAACAAATTTAGGTTGTCGTAATAATACACTTGCACATGAGTGTGTCCACTGGTATAAGCACAGGCTGTATTATAAAATGCAAAGCTATACTTCTACACGGCAGGCAAAATATTGCAAATGTAGAGTTGAGAATCTTCCCAATATAACAGAAGATGAAAATATTATGGAGGCACAAGCAAGAGGTATTGCCCCTAGAATTTTGATGCCTAGAGCAACATTTATTGAAGCGGCGGATCAGGTAGGAATCAAATGCAAAAATGAAAACCGAGATGCAATTGCAAGGCTTGCCAAAATGTTCAATGTATCAAGACAATCTGTGAGAATTCGACTTAATGAATGTGGTTTACTTTAATATTTGTTTTTACGGCAAAATTTTATCCGACTGTTCAAAGAGAAAATGAATTATAAGTAAGAAAAGGTGATCAGATATGGAAAAAATAGAACAGATTTTTAATAATACAAATAAAATATTAGAGTTTATTGAAAAAGGAGAGAATCAAAGTGACTGGACAGTTTGGCTACCAGTCATTGCATCTTTTATTACTGCGATAATTGCATTTTTAGGAATTTTATATTCAACACGTTATGTAAAAAATAATATTAGAATGGATGCTCGTATTGAATGGATACAAAAGGTTAGAGAAACAGTAGCGCGTGTGATATCGTTATGCTATTTAGTGGTATATGAAATTAATGAAGAAGAAGTACTTAAAAATTTTTTGAAAGCTAAAGAGCAGATTAACTTATTAATGCTGTATTTTGGACCCGATGAAATTGGCAATAAAGATTTTTTAGGACTAAATGAACAAATTTTAAAAAAAGAGGATAACAATATAGGGAAAAATGATCATATTGTGGCCTTTTTGGAAAAATTATTGTTAGACATCGAAAAATATTATCAGAGAAAGCATAGTTCAAGAGCAAAAATGCTAGAAATAGAACTTAGATGTTTGAACAAAAAATATGATCTAGAAGATACAGGGGAGAGGTTAATAGATAATGAAGGTAATTGGGTTAATGTAAAAGGTAGACCCAAAGAATATTATGAGGAAAAAAATAAGCTGGAAAAAGAGAAAAGTGAGTTAGAGAATCCCAATAATATTCTAGAGGATATTGCTAATCTACGAGAAATCATGAGATTATATTTAAAAATTGAATGGACTGTAGCAAAAGAAGGAAAATAATTATATCAATTCATAAATAGAAAGAAAAGGCTAATGGAATGGTAAAACTCCAATAGTTTTTATTCTTTCTCAAATTTGATTATATCATTCGGTTCGCAATTCAAAATCTCACATAACCTTTCCAATGTAAACATGGTAATAGATTTATTATGTTTTAAATTATTGATCGTCCGGGGATTGATACCATACTTGTGAATCAGTGTATAGGTGGAGATATCCCGTTTCTTCATGGTCTCCCATAATGGAGAATAGCTTATCATTTCTGCTCACTTCCCAGTTTGTAATATAATCATTATCATGGGAAAAATAATAGTTTACTATACTGAAAAATGTATCTATAATAGAGGCATATGAAAGGAGAGCAGGGATGAAAAAATATGATGAGCTATCCAACAAAGAAAAACATAATTTTGAAGAATTCCTTATCTTAACATTCGAGTTTTCCGAAGATGAGCTGGCGGCAATCAATAAGCAAAAGCCGATGACAATGGAACTTTTTTCTTCCTGTCTGGCTAAGTGTACAGAGCGGGGGCTTTATAAACTTTTCGAAAGGCTGTTGGATGAGTATCCGGATTTAACGGATAAATACGTAAAAGCTATTGATGATGATATAAAGGATGTGATATTGCCGAAAAGAACTCCAGAGGAGGAAGAAGAAAGCTGGAATCGACTGTGCGAAAGGATAAAAAAAGAATATGGTGATGATTTAACATGCGAATAGCTGCCGGAAAATCTGGTGGCTATTTTTTATAACAGAAATCTATGAATTAAAATCTGGCATCCGGTCAAAAAAGACGGGATGTTTTTTTATGCACTTTATTAAAAACTTTGTCTCCAAACACTGTATAATCCTCGAATTCCCTTTCTATAAGTGAGGGGAAATATTTTTTGAAACAGAAAATTAAAAGATTTTTCGAATCTCCTTGTATTTCTGCCTCTGACAAATGGGTTAAGTGAGGGGATCTTTAAAGAATAAAAAAGATAAGAGCGGATCTGATCGAAAAGAATGAAATGATTTCTTTTTGCCGTTGTATAATAGCCGCTCCCGGTTACGTTAAGTGAGGGGGTAGATATTATAGAGCAAGATCCACCCGTGTTAAGCGGTTATGCCATTCCTGGCAGTCCTCTAACTTACAGGTTGAGCTCTTGATGGGGATTTTCTCAGAGCAAGATCCACCCCGTAATACACTATCGTGTTTTCCTGTGTAGGGCTCTTGCCTGGGATTTCGATTCCCCATACCCTCGATGATCTGCCGATCTGGCAGATATTGGCGTCCACTGGAAAGTGGGACGCAGCACAAAAGGAAGATTCCGGCAGGACTGCCGGTTCTCCTGTTTGTGATGTTACTGAAGTAACAGAGAAGAAAGGAGGAGCCATGAGAAAAAAGAGATTAGAACGGGAACTGAACCATCCGCATTTTGTCGGAGTCCGGCTTTCCGATATTGAGCTGGAACTTCTGGACAGGAAGGCAGAGATCCTGGGGGTGTCCAGATCCGAATGCCTGCGGAAACTTCTGGTGGAAAAGGAGATCGTGCATCGGGTAGAAGTGGTCGCCGATATGGAAGAACTGCGAAGTCTGGTGGGGGCATATGGAAAGATCGGTGTGAACCTGAATCAGATCGCACGGTACTTCAATACGGGCGGAGAACGCTCTCTGGCTATGGAGGATGAAATCCGTCACTGCATCGCGGAATTGTTCGCACTCAGGGAAGAGGTGTTGAAGATGGCAGGGGATTTTGAACGGGATTATCGGGGCGGTTAAAGTAGTCCAGATGAATTGTTCCAAAATGATACCGAAACACGACCAAACAGCGTTTTCTGTCGTCAGACAGGATAAACCCTAGGCAAATATATTTGAGGTCAAAAAAGCCTGCCGTAAAGGGCAAAAAGTGCAAAAAATGATACCGAAACGTGACCATATTTCGCTGTCCTGTGCCGGACACTGGCAGGATGGCAGGAAGGAGGAATGTCTGTGCCGAGAATGAGCAAGAAAAGAAAACAGGAATTGGCCTTTTTTCTCAATGAAAGAGGGCGCATCGCCCACAATGACATCTGCAGGAAATGCGTCGGAGACTGCAAGCAGAGTTTCCGGACTGTGATTGTCTGTTGCCCCTGTTATGAATCCAAGCGAAGCCGCCGGCGGAAGATCAGACAGAGACAAAAGGATGGATGTGAAGAATAGAAACCAGATGGAATATTTGACAGAGCGTACCCTGATCAGGGATTTCATTCCTTACCCACGGTTTCTGTTGGAAATGAACCTGACTCAGACAGCCAGGATTTTGTATGCCCTGTTGCTGGATCGGTCCAAGATTTCAAGGAATAACGGATGGAAGAATGAAAAAGGGTATATTTACGTGATTTATCCAATCATGGATTTGGCGCAAGTGTTGGAAAAGAGTCATATGACCATTAAGAAAGCTTTGAATGAACTGGAAGATGCCGGACTTTTAGAAAGACAAAAGCAGGGATTTTCAAAGCCCAATCTGCTGTATGTCAGAATCCCGGCAGAGGGAAAGAAAAGTGTCCCTGTGAAGGAAAGAAAACTATCCCCCATAGGGAAAGAAAAAGATACTTATGAGGGAAAGAAAACTGTCCCTGTGAGGGAAAGAAAAGTATCCCCTAATAAAATGAGTAATAATCAAATGATATATAGTCAAATAAATAAAGAGAGAGAAGCGCGCTCTGCCTATGGGAAATATCACAATGTGTTTCTCTCCGAAACAGAATATGGAGAATTGAAACAGGAGATCCGGGAAATAGACAGGCTGATCGAGGAGCTGTCCAGTTATATGCGTTCCAGTGGAAAGCAATATGCTGATCATGCTGTTACCTTGAGAAGATGGGCAGAACGGTCAGCCCCGGTAAAAAACATTCCGGATTATACCTGCAGTGAGGAGGAAAGTCTATGAACAAGATGGTAGAAGAAACAGTAAAAAACATGATGCAGCCGGGAGAAAGAACCAGGGAGGATTACATCGGAGAAGACGGGCTTCTGTATTGTGGACAATGCCATGAACCGAAGGAGGCTTATTTCGATCAGGAAAAAGTCGGAGTTTTGGGAATAAAAAAACATCCGCGTGAATGTGAGTGCCGGAGACAAAAGAGAAAAGAAGAGGAACAGTACCGGGAACAGCAGCGCCATGAAGCTGTAGTCAGAGAATTGAAGGAACATTGTTTCTCGGATAGATCCATGAAGGAATGGACATTTAAGAATGATAAGGGACTTTCCGAAAATACCGTGCTTGCAAAGCTTTATGTGAAAGACTGGGAAACAATGAAGGCGGAAAATACAGGCTACCTCTTCTGGGGAGCAGTGGGAACCGGGAAAAGTTTTCTGGCGGGCTGTATTGCCAATGCACTGTTGGAACAGGAGATAGAAGTGCGTATGAACAATTTTGCAGAAGTGCTGAATGATCTGTCTGCTAATTTTTCAGAGAAGAACACATACATAAAAAATCTGTGCAGAGTTCCGCTGCTGATTCTGGATGATTTTGGAATGGAGCGGGGGACAGAGTACGGACTGGAACAGATCTATGCGGTGATTGACGGCAGATATCGGAGCGGGAAGCCCCTGATCGCGACGACCAATCTGACACTGCAGGAGTTAAAGAATCCGCAGGATACAGCGCATGCCAGGATTTATGACCGGTTGCTGGAGATGTGCGTGCCGGTTCAGTTTAAAGGTGAGAGTTTTCGAAAACGTACGGCTCAGGAAAAGCTGGGGCGGATGCAGAAAAGAATAAAGGAGAAGATGAGGTAAATGAGACAGACAAAAGAAAGAGAGAGCAACTGCCGTCTGGCAGTGGATATTGAAGGTCTGGCCGCTATGCTTTCCTGCGGACAGATGACTGCAAGGAAGATAGCGGAAGATGCGGGAGCCCGGATCACCATCGGCCGCCGGGTATTGTATTCGGTCCAGAAGGTGGAAAAATATCTGGAAGCGATAGCAGGATAGAGGAACACGGATGTGCGTGGGGGTGGTTTTGTGCTATACTTTTCATAGACAGGACAAGACCATTCCCTACAACAGGGAGGTGTGGAAATAGAGAAAGGAATGGTTTTGTGGCAAGAAAAGACAATAGAGGAAGAAATCTGAGGACAGGGGAATCCCAGCGCAAGGATGGACTCTATATGTACCGGTATAAAGATGAACGGACCGGCAGACGCCTGGCCGTTTATTCTCCGGATCTGGCTGAACTCAGGAAAAAAGAAAAAGAGAGATTGAGAAAGACCAGAGCGAAGGAATTATGACCGATACTCAATGCAAGAACATGACTCTCAATGACCTGTTTGAGATCCACATGGATACCAGAAAGCTGGCAGAGAGTACACAGGCCAATTACAGAAGGATGTGGAACAGTCTTGTGAGGAACGAACTCGGACAGATGAAAGTGGTACAGGTAAGAACATCTCATGTACGCTTGTTTTATTCCCGGCTGAGCAAACAGAAATATTCCCACAGTACCATCAAGTTTCTCCATAATATGATCTTACCGAGCTTTGAGGTGGCTGTAGATGACGATATCATCCGGAAGAATCCGGCCAAGAGAACGCTGGGAGACTATGGGGAACCAGAAAAGAAACGCACCGCCCTGTCCTTTGACCAGCAGAAAAATCTGCTGAACTATGTAAAGAACAGCGAGGTATTCCATATCTATCTGCCACTTTTGCAGGTGATGATCGGAACCGGACTCCGCTGTGGGGAGCTGATCGGACTCACCTGGAAGGATGTAGATCTGAAGACCAGGACCGTATACGTGAATCATCAGCTGATCTATAAGAACTATGGAGACGGGTGTGATTTTCATGTGACCATGCCGAAGACAGAAGCCGGGATCCGGGAGATACCCATGAGTAAAATGGTGGCAAAAGCCTTTGAGACCCAGAGACGGCTGAATTTTCAGATGGGGATTCCCAGAGATGTGAAAATCGAAGGGCTTTCGAATTTCGTATTCATGAGCAGGAGCGGACGTCCGATGATGCCCACTACCGTGAACTTTATTCTCCGGGATATTGTGAAGGCGTATAATGAGGAAGAAAATGAGCGGGCAAAGCGGGAGAGGAGAAAGCCGGAAGAGCTACCGCACATTTCCGCCCACATTCTCCGACATACAGCCTGTACCCGGATGGCAGAGACAGATCTGGATATGAAGGTCGTTCAGTATGTGATGGGACACGCCAACATCAGTGTCACGATGGAAGTTTATAATCATATCACAGACCGGTCCAGGATCGAAAAAGAGATTGCGAAGATGGATTTGGTTCAGATTATGTGATGGGAATTTCTGTCCCGGCATTGGAGGTTTTAAGGGCATGATGGTGAAAAAAATCAGATTTTTCTGCTTTTGATGGTGTAGTAAATTAACTCAGATTTCCTTGAATTTACAGGGGATTTTGGAGGTCCCCGATTCTGAAATTGGTGTAGAAATGGTGTAAAAATGGTGTAGTAAGCCATTTTTTGAAAAAATCAAAAATTTGGAAAGCCCGAAAAAGCCCATAAAATCAAGCTTTTTTGAGGTTTTCCAAAAAAATTATTAAAAAAATTAGCACTCACATCTTGACACTGCTAATAATAAGTGCTATATTACAACTAGAACAAAGGAAGAGATGAAGATCTCGAAAGAAAGTTGTTCGATTTCAACACTTCGGATTTCTCCGATAGTGCTAAAATAAAATGAATTGTCATAAAGAAAGGAGACATGACTTATGATGATGCCTAGTATTTTTGGAGAAAACTTATTTGATGACTGGATGGATTTCCCATTTGATGATGATTTCTTTGGAAAGAGAAACCCGTTGTATGGAAAACACGCAAAGAACATGATGAAGACAGATGTCAGAGAGACAGATGATTCTTACGAAGTAGATATTGATCTCCCTGGATTTAAGAAAGACGAGATCAATGCCCAGCTGAAGAATGGATATCTTACCATTTCTGCAGCGAAGGGACTGGATAAAGATGAGAAGGATAAAAAAGGTAACTACATCCGCAAGGAGCGTTATGCAGGCAGCATGAGCAGGAGCTTCTATGTAGGCGATGACGTCAAACAGGAAGACATTCATGCGAAATACGAAGACGGTATCCTGAAACTGACAGTTCCGAAGAAAGATCAGAAGAAAGTAGAAGAAGCATCGCACATCGCGATCGAGGGCTAATAAATCATGCGGGCGGCCGAAAAGGCCGCCCCTTTTTGTTCCCACCTTCTGTCAGGAAAACGGGCGAAACTGTACAGGATTCCTGCTGGTATCTTTTCACGAAAACAGGTAAAATGAAGACAGAAAACATCAGGAGGAACAGTTATGAATTTAGGAAATAATCTGTATCAGGCAAGGAAAAAGAAAGGGCTGTCTCAGGAGGATGCGGCTGAGAAGCTTGGTGTGAGCAGGCAGACGATCTCCAAGTGGGAGACCGACGAGACGCTTCCGGATATCCGCCAGGCAAAGCAGCTTTCGATGTTGTACGGTCTTTCGCTGGATGAGCTGATTTCATTTGATGTGGAAATGCAGGAGATTCAGGATGTGATCGACCGGATGAGTGACGAGGTGACAGAAAAGATCGACTGGACAAAAGCGTGGAGTAAAAAGTATCCGATTCTGGCGTCCTACCAGAAAGAGGTGGACATTTCGTATTATGCGGAAGAGTTGTGCAGGCTCTTGATCCGGATGGAAAAAGAATATGGATATAATGAGCTGGATTCCATGCTGGTGCTGAAAGATATTCTGGCAAGAGTGTGGAAGAACAGAGGAAAAAAGAATTCCGGGAAATAGATGATGAAAACGCAGGGCAGGCAGCGGACGATGATAGAACCGCTGCCTGCTCTGGCTTTATGTTTCGGAACCGACTGCCGTTGTGAATGCTTTCAGGCGTTCATAGAATACTTTTGCGGCCGGTGAAAATGTTTGATATTTTTTGGTGACCATATAAAGGCCTACAGATAATTCCGGACTGATTGGCCGAAATACAAGGTTTCGTCCCATGGTGTTGACAAGCCGGTCAAGGCAAAGGGCATATCCGATGCCGTGCTCCACAAGATAGGTAGCATTGTAAATCAGATTGTAGGTCGCTACGACATTCAGGGCATCCTCACCGAACCAGTCCAGATCCTGATGGCCGGAAAAGGTCTGGTCTGCCAGAATCATCGGAAGCGTTTTCAGCTGATCGATGTTGATGGTGTTCTGTCCGGCGAGCACACAGTCCTTTGGCATCAGCAGTCCGTAAACATCTTTTTGATGTAGATTCAGGTAATCGTATTTTTCCTGCCGCACCGGGCCAAGCAGAAGTCCCATATCGGAGAGCCCTTTGTCAATCCGGTCCATGATGGCGTCAGCATCCCCGCTGTAAGTATGAAGCTTGACATCCGGATAATCTCTGTGAAACCCTGCCAGAAGCCCGGCGATCATATCCATTCCTACCGTTTCGCCGCAGCCGATAAAAATATCTCCGCTCAGATGCTCGGCGTCCGTATGAAGAGCGGTCTCTGTATTTTCCAGAAGTTTCATAATCTCCTGCGCACGGTTACGAAGGAATACCCCGTCTTCCGTCAGTTCGATGCTTCGTTTTCCGCGGATAAAGAGCTGTTTTCCAAGCTGGCTTTCCAGATCCATCATCTGCCTGGAAAGGGTAGACTGGGAAATAAACAGTGTCTGAGCCGCCTTTGTAATATTCAGTTCTCTTGCTACTGCAAGAAAATAATGGAGCAGTCGCGTTTCGATCATGCCGTTTCACCCTTTCAAGTATGGAATATAAAATCAGTATATGGTCAGTATACCACAAGTCTATCATTCCTGAAAGTGATGATAAATAAGAAGTGATAACTGTTTGTTGTTTCTTTAAAACGGACCTATAATGAAATCAAACAGGTGACAGCCGCCGTGCGGACGGTCTGCTGTCATCAATAAAAAATGCAGGAGGCGGATTTTATGACGGAAACAGTGAAACTGTCGAATGGAGTTTCCATGCCAATGGAAGGATTTGGCGTGTTCCAGATACCGGAGCAGGAGTGTGAGCAGGTCGTAAGAAATGCGATAGAATCCGGTTATCGTTTGATTGATACGGCCAGTTCCTATCAGAATGAAGAGGCGGTCGGCCGGGCAGTCAAAACCTGCGGCATCCCGCGGGAGGAACTTTTTATTACGACAAAAGCATATATTCAGGAAATGGGCTATGACAACACGATGAAGGCATTTGAGGATTCCCTGAAACGGCTGGGGCTTGACTATCTGGATCTGTGTTTGATTCATATGCCGTTTGGCGACTATTATGGATCGTGGCGGGCAATGGAAGAGTTGTACCGGGCAGGGCGGATTCGTGCCATCGGAGTCTGCAATTTCCTTCCGGACCGCCTGCTTGACTTCTGCTATAACGTGGAAATCAAACCGCAGGTCAATCAGATTGAGCGCCACCCGCATTACCAGCGCGCAGAAGATCTGCAGCTGATGGAAGAGCTCGGCGTGCAGCCGGAGGCCTGGGCACCTTTTGCGGAAGGATTGAAGGGAATGTTTGAGGAACCGGTGCTGATGGAGATTGCGGCGAAACATCAGAAGACACCGGCTCAGATTCTCCTGCGCTGGAATGTGCAGCAGGGCGTCATTGTCATTCCGAAATCGGTTCATAGGGAGCGCATGGAAGAAAACAGAAAGATCTGGGATTTTGAACTGGATGCAGAAGACATGCAGCGGATCGCGGAACTGGACAAAAACTGTCCGTCCATGCTGGACACCCGAAAAATCAGTGAGATCAGGCGAGTGTACGATTATCTGAACAACCCTGTTTTGACCAGTTTATAAGAGAAATAAAAGCTTGCAAAGGAGAATGGAATCATGATGAATATGGAAGTGAATGGAACGACCATTCAGGTGAAATTATACGAGAACAGTTCGGCGGAGGCAGTGAAAGAACTGCTGAAGAAAGGCCCGTTTACAATAGAAATGAAAGATTATGCCCATATGGAAAAGTTCGGAAGCTTTGGGATGCAGTTTCCGACGAACGACGAAACGATTACAACCGAAGCCGGAGATGTGATCCTTTCGGAAGGGAATCTTCTCGTTATCTATTATGCACCGAATACGTGGAATTTTACGAGGCTTGGAAAGGTTCAGAATCTGTCAGAGACAGAATTGAAACAGGTACTTGGAAAAGGAAGTATTACGGCAGTCCTGACGCTGTCGGACGACGAATAACAAAGCGGGAGAGGTTTGCGGCCTCTCCCTTTTCATACCTGGTTTTTCAATGTTGTTTCTGTTTTTTATTCATGTACTTTTAAGCCATGAAGCATTTTTACAAAGTTCGGATCATCGTGGTTTACGATTTCGCTGTGTCCGATATCCAGTTTTGCGATTTCGTTCATATCTTCTTCGCTGAGCTCAAAATCCCAGATGTTCATGTTCTGTTCCATACGGTCTTTGTGAACGGATTTTGGAATTACGACAACGCCGCGCTGTACGTTCCAGCGGAGAGCAACCTGAGCTGCGCTCTTTCCGTATTTTTCTCCGATAGAAGAAAGAACCGGATGAGTGAAGATGCCGTGGTTTCCTTCTGCGAATGGTCCCCATGCTTCCGGACGTACGCCGTATTCTTTCATCAGTGCAAGAGCGTCTTCCTGCTGGAAGAATGGATGAAGCTCTACCTGGTTGACTGCCGGGATCACATCGACTGTCTCGCAAAGATCTGCCAGACGTGCCGGATAGAAGTTGCAGACACCGATGGCACGAAGTTTTCCTTCTTTGTAAGCCTCTTCCATTGCACGGTAAGCTCCTACATAGTCACCCATCGGCTGATGGATCAGGTACAGATCAAGGTAATCAAGTCCCAGTTTTTCAAGAGAAGTCTCGATTGCTTTCTTTGCGCTTTCGTAGTCTGCATCCTGTACCCAGAGCTTGGTTGTGATGAAAAGCTCGCTGCGGTCTACTCCGCTTTCCTTGATGGCTGCGCCGACAGCTTCCTCATTCATATAGGCAGCGGCCGTATCGATCAGGCGATAACCGCTGTTTATAGCATCCAGAACTGCCTGTTTGCACTGTGCCGGATCCGGTACCTGAAATACACCAAATCCTTCCAGGGGCATTTTGATTCCATTATTTAAAGTCACATATTCCATGATTTTTACCTCCATTTCTTTTGATGACTTTATTGTAGATGATCCTTTCAGAAAAGTACAATACAGGTTCCAAATTGTGCTATAATTGAAATGAATAGTGAAAAAGAGAGGTGCTTGCATGATTGAAATCTATCTTCTGGAACAGCTGGTGGCGTTTGAAACATACGGAACGCTTTCGGCTGCAGCGGAATATCTTCATATATCACAGCCGGCGCTCAGCCATTCGATGCAGAAGCTGGAGGAGCTGATGGGAGTCCCGTTGTTTCACCGTCAGAAAAACAGGCTTGCACTAAATGAAAATGGCAGGCTTACTGCAGAGTATGCCCGGAAGATTCTGGAGCAGGAACGGGACATGGTAGAAAGGGTCCGGCTTTTTGACAAGAGCAGAAGGACAATCACCCTTGGCTCCTGTGCGCCGGTGCCGGTTTCGGATATTGTGCCGCTTCTGTCAGGGCAGTATAGAGGGATGACGATTTCATCCGAGATTGTAAACAGCGATGAAGAGCTGATGGAGGGGCTGATGAAAGGTTCTTATCAGATCGTCGTTCTGCACCATGATCCGAAAAAGGACGGCCTGTATGCGGTACCGTTCCGGCGGGAACGACTGTATCTGTCTGTTCCGGAGCAGCATCCGCTGGCTGAAAAAGATGAAATTGTTCTTTCTGATATTGACGGACAGAACATTCTGCTCTTTACACAGATTGGTTTCTGGTACGAATTCTGTAAAGAAAAGCTTCCGCACGTTCATTTCCTGATGATGAATGAGTTTGACGCGTTTTCCGAAGTGGCGGAAGCAGGATCGTTTCCGTCCTTTGCGTCGGATGTACTACTGCGGCAGAATGGGATGCCGGAAGGGAAAAAGATTGTTCCGATCCTTGATCCCGAGGTGGACGTCACCTACTATCTGGTCTGCAAGACGACGGATCAGAAATTGTTCCAGCCTGTGTTCAGGAGGCTGCATACGATCAAATAGAAAAGTTCCGCTTTTCCCGTGAGGAGAGGCGGAACTTTTTTGACACGCTATGCTTTTTTAACCTGATAAATATTCAGAAGAAATACGGCTCCGATAATAAAGAAAAATCCAATGAGATCGGCGGCCGTAAACCGGGTGCCAAGCAGGAGAGCGGTCAGGATCACGGAGGAGACCGGATCAAAGTTTGCAAGGGTTCCGGCCTTCACCGGAGGCAGCAGTGATGCTCCGAAATGATAGAAGGTGGAGCCGGCCGCTGTTCCAATCAGGATCAGCCCGCAAAATCCGAGGATGACCTGCGGCGTGATGTCGATGGAATAGGTCCATGGGCGGACAAAAATGGAGAAAAAGATTCCGCTGATCAGCATTCCGCGCCCCACGATGTATTTGGCGCCGTAAGTCCGCACAATTTTTCCCGGAATCAGGGTGTAAGTGGAGTAGGAAAAGGCACAGATCAGACCGAAAAACAGGGCGTACCCGGAGATTGCAAGGTTCCCCGGCCGTCCGCCGGTGCTGATGATAAAGGTGCCCGCCACCGCGGCGATGATTGCGGCTGCTTCCGTCTTTTTCGGAAGCGTTCTGGTGCGGATGCAGGTGACGATCAAAATGATGATCGTGGACAGATACTGCAGCACCGTCGCGGTTCCGGAGTCGGAATAATAGATCGACATAAAAAAGGTAAACTGTGTCAGGCAGATGCCGAAAATCGCGAAAAAGACCAGTGTCATCGTATCTTCCATGGACTGCCAGATGGAAGGATGCGGATGTGCTTTGGAATCTTTTTTACGAAAAATCAGGTCCAGCAGAATCAGGATAATCCCGGCGCTGATCTGCCGGATACAGAGGACAACCGGTGTCGGGAGTGCCAGATCGTGCAGCAGATACTGCCCGGAACATCCGGAAAATCCCCAACAGAGAGTTGCTATGATAATGGAAACGGTGCCGAGCAATTCTTTGTGTTTTGTCAGACGATACATGAATTTTGATTCCTTTCTTTCTAAATGCGTCATATCCCAGTATTATAATACAAAACAGAGAAAGTGGCTATCAAAAAATAAAAGGAAGAAAGTGGCAGAGGGGTTCGTATCATGGGACAATATATAAGTATGACTAATGAATAATCATGTAAAATTATAATATACTAATATATTTCCAATCGTTTTCACTTATGCTATGATGGAAAACGAAAGGAAGCGAAAGCTTCGGCACAACCAAATATAGTTGAAAATTCTTCAAGATACATTCGCAGGACGGGAAACCTGTTTAGCCTCTGGCCGATGTATCTTTTTTATTTCCCATTCCTGCTGTATGGGGAGTAAAAACACCCTTTACGGAATCATCCGTAAGAGGAAGCGAAACGCAAGGAGGATTTGAAAATGGAAAGAACAGTGGAAAATTTAAAGGAAATGATCCGCGCAGGACGCGGAAAGATCCCGGCACACAAGGTGATCCGGGGCGGACAGCTTGTCAACGTCATGTCAAGCGAAGTGTATCCGGCGGACATTGCCGTGTACAATGATATGATCGCGGCAGTCGGTGATGTGGAAGACTACATCGGACCGGACACAGAGATTATCGATGCCAAAGGAAGATACCTTGTGCCGGGTATGATTGACGGCCACATTCACAGTGAATGCAGCAAGCTCAGTATTACAAGTTACGCAAAAGCGGTTGTGCCAAGAGGAACGACAAGTATGATTTCCGGTCTGGATGAGTATATCTCCGTATCCGGTCTGGAAGGACTGAAGGAAATCTTTGCTGAAGTGAAGAAAAGTCCTCTGAAAGTATTTTGGGGAGCGCCGTACAAGACTCCGTACACCATTCCGGAATCTACGGTTGCTTTTAATTTCACCAAAGAAGTGCATCAGGAAGTGCAGAAGTGGCCGGAATGCTTTGGAGTATGGGAAACAGTAAGAGAGTTCCTTCAGGAAGAAGATGAGGACACATTAGGGGCAATTGCCGAGGCCTTCAAGAACCGTCTTCCGGTTTTCGGATGTGCGCCGATGGCACAGGGCAATGACCTGAACGGTTACCTTTGCGGAGGAGTACGTCTTGACCATGAAAGCTACACCCATGAAGAGGTAGTGGAGAAGATGCGAAAAGGAATGCACATGCTGATCCGTGAATCATCGGTTACTCATTTCCTGGAAGAGAACATCAAGGCGGTAACAGAGGTCAACCCTGCATTTGCGCGCCGTGTCAGCTTCTGTACGGATGATGTGACCGCAACGGATATTCTTGAAAAGGGACATCTTGACAACGTGGTACGTCTGGCAATCAAGGCTGGAGTAGAGCCGATGACAGCGATTCAGATGGCAACCATCAACAGCGCGGAAGCATACCGGATCGACCATCTGGTAGGCTCCATCTGCCCGGGAAGAATCGCGGATATTCTGTTTGTCGATGATCTTCACAATTTCAATGTAGAAGAAGTCATGACAAATGGTAAAATGGTAGCAAAGGACCACAAGCTTAGCTATGAGCTGCAGGCGCCGGAGAGAAGTTCTGTATTAAAAGGGGTTCTGAAATGCAAAAAGACAACAAAAGAAGATTTTGAATACCGGACTTCCATTGAGAACGGGGAAGCGAAGGTACTGGCTATGGACGTCAAAGGACCGTTCGTCCGTAAGAGAAGAGATGTCGTACTGAAAGTGGAAAACGGCATTGTGCTTCCGGATCCGGAACAGGATGTGGCAATGGTATCTGTCCTCGAAAGATTTGGAAGAAACGGAAACAAGTCTCTTGCATTCTGCTCCGGATGGAAACTGAAAAAGGGTGCCATGGCTTCCTCCGCGGCACCGGATGACAACAACCTGGTTGTCATGGGAGTCAGTGCGGAAGATATGTCCATCGCCGCAAACTATGTGATCGAGCAGGGCGGCGGACAGGTTGTTGTTGCAGACGGCGAGATTCTGGAATTTCTGCCGCTTCCGGTCGGAGGAATCGTAAGCGATCTGGAACCGGAAGAAATAGCGGCATGGGAAAAGAAAATCGACCATGCGGCAAGAAGCCTGGGATCCGATCTGCCGGACCCGATGATGTACATGTTCTTCCTGCCGATTACAGCGATCCCGGATTACGCCATCACGGATGCTGGCCCGGTTGACTATACGGCGCTTACTACATTTGAACCAGTCCTTGAAGTTACTGAGAAATAGAAGTAGAAGAAGAAGGTAGAGATCATGAAAAAAGAAGAACTGAAAAAGCTGATTGATACGGCAGCCGGAAGAATCCCGGCGGATGTTGTGATTCAGAACTGCAAAATTGTCAATGTATTTTCGGGAAAAATAGTAGAGGGAAACATTGCCATCTGCGGAGACCAGATTGCAGGAATCGGCGACTATGAGGGAAAAGAAGTGATCGATGCCGGGGGCCGGTATGCGGCTCCTGGATTTATCGACAGCCATATTCATATTGAATCTGCTTATGTAAGCCCGGAAGAGATCGGACGTCTTCTTGTTCCTCACGGGGGAACAACGATCATTGCGGATCCGCATGAGATTGTCAATGTCTGCGGAATCAGAGGGCTGGATTATATGATGGAGGCCGCAAAAGGGACGAAGCTTGATATCAAGTATGTACTTCCATCCTGTGTTCCGGCTACTCCGTTTGAACATGCCGGCGCGGTCATCAATGCTCCGGAGATGGAAGAGCCGATCAAGAGGGACGGAATTCTCGGACTTGGGGAATTCATGAACTTCCCGGGAGTCATTGCGGCGGACGAAAGCGTGCTGGACAAACTGATGACAGCCAAAGAAGAAGGAAAGATCATTGACGGACACGGCCCTGGAATTACGGGAAAAGAACTCAATGCCTATGCGTCAGCGCGAATTCTTGCAGATCATGAGTGTTCTACTGTAGAGGAAATGGAAGACCGTCTGGAACGGGGAATGTATATCCTGTTAAGACAGGGATCTGCCTGCCATAATCTGCGTACATTGATTAAAGGCGTGACACCGGAAAACAGCAGACGGTGTCTGCTCTGTTCCGATGACCGCCAGCCAAAGACCATTTTGCACGAAGGACATCTGGACAACCATCTCCGGATCTGCGTGGAAGAAGGACTGGATCCGGTGACGGCGATCCGGATGGCGACACTGAATGCGGCAGAATGTTTCCGCCTCTATGACAGGGGAGCTATCGCGCCGGGATACCGTGCGGATATTGTCCTTCTGGATGATCTGAACGATTTCCATGTCAACCGTGTATGGATTGCGGGAGAGCTGACGGCGGAAGAAGGAAGATACCTTCCGGAAATTCAGTTCCACGATATTTCTTCCGTAAAAGGAAGCGTAGTTGTAAAGGATTTCTCCAAAGAGAAATTCAAAATGCATCTGAAATCCGGTCATGTCAACGTGATCGGTATTCTGCCGGGAGGAGTTGTGACGAAAAAGGAAACAGCGGATATCAGACTGGATGAAAATGGGGAATTTATCCGGGACCCGGAAACAGATATCGTGAAAGTGGCTGTGGTGGAACGGCATCAGGGAACAGGAAACGTGGCCTGTGGATTCTTGAAAGGATACGGAATCAGGGAAGGTGCGGTTGCTCTTTCTGTGGCTCACGATTCCCACAATATCATCGTGGTCGGAGTCAGCGATGAAGAAATGGAATTTGCGGTCAACAGTTTGATTGCTCAGGAAGGCGGCATTGTTCTTGTGAAAGAGGGAAAAGTCATCGAGAGCATGCCGATGCCGATTGCAGGGCTGATGAGCGATCAGAGCGGTGAGTGGGTAGACCAAAAGCTGACCGACATTCATGAGAAGGCTTATTCAGAGCTTGGAATCAGCGGAGAGGTAGAGCCGGTTATGACACTGTGCTTCATGTCCCTTGCGGTGATTCCGGAGGTGAAACTGACCGATATGGGACTGTTTGATGTGACAACCTTCTCCTTTATTTCGACAGAAGCATAATACTTAAAAAGAAGAGAGAGAAAAAAATGAATAAAGAGAAAACACTTGTGCCATGGTTTCAACGTGGCGACATTGGTGGAATGACCTATTCCATTACAAATAACATTGTAAACTATTTGATTGTTATCACAACTCTTTCCGGCGTCCTGGAATGGCCGGATGAGATTGTATACGGATCCGTTATACCGGGTATGTCTGTAGGTCTGATGCTGAGCGGCATTTATTATGCGTTTATGGGACGGCGGCTTTCTAAAAAAGAAGGACGGGCAGACGTAACGGCTTTGCCATCCGGTGTTTCTACACCTGCCATGTTCGTTATGCTGTACGGAGTGATCATGCCGCTTCACTATGCGCTCAATGATCCGGAACTCGCATGGTCGGCAGCGGTAGCAGCATGTTTCATTGGAGGTGGAGTGGAAGCTCTTGGTGGATTTATCGGTCCGTGGATGAAGAGAAAACTCCCAAGAGCAGCACTTCTCGGAACGGTTTCCGGGATTGGATTTATCTGGATGGCGACGCAGGGAGTATTTGATGTGTTTGGAGATCCGCTTGTAGGACTTCCGATCCTGCTTGTCGCGTTCGTGGGCATTTTTGGAGGCTATCTGTTCCCGAAGAAGATTCCGCCGCTGGTGGTGGCCATTGTAGGTGGAATCGTATATGCATTTTGCCTTGGACGGACAACCGTTGATTTCAGCGGGATCGGATTTTACATTCCGAATCCGGTCAACAGTGTTCAGCATCTGATTAATGGATTTTCTGTGGTACTTCCGTACCTGACCATTGTGATTCCAGTGGAAATTTATAATTTCATCGAGACGATGGACAATGTAGAAGGTGCAAATGCTGCCGGGGACAATTACGATGTGCGGGAGACACAGTTTGCGGACGGAATCTGTACCATGCTTTCCGCAGTCTGCGGAGGGGTCATTCCGAACACGGTATGGCTTGGACATGCCGGACTGAAGAAATCTCATGCCGGAATCGGATATTCACTTGTTTCCGGTCTTGTACTCGGAGCGGCAGGAATCTTCGGACTGTTTACCTTTTTAAGCAATATGGTTCCGCCGGCAGTGTGCGCGGTGACCTTCCTCTGGTGTGCCGTGGTTATGGTAGCACAGGCCTTCAAAGACTGTCCGGTAAAGCATTATGGTGCCATTGCCGTGGCCATGGTTCCGCCGGTTGCGGACTATCTGTATACGCAGATCACCGGAGCAGTGGGACTTGCCGGTTACAGTACGGAAGTGCTGGCGGACGGAACGTCCGGCTACAATGCAGAAGTTACACAGATGATCAAAGATGCCGGGGTGATGTGGAACGGTGTGCCGGGCGTAAAAGCCGGGGCAATCATTATTGGAATTCTGCTTGGAACCATGACAGTCTTCATCATAGAAAAACAGCTTCATAAAGTAGGGATTACGGCTCTTGTAGGTTTTCTGCTTGCCTGCTTTGGATTTATCCACAGTGCACAGCTGGGCTTTTATCCGACCTCGCCGTTTGCGATCGGATATCTGATTATTGCCGTGCTGGCATTCCTTCTTCACCTTGGAAGAAATACCTGGTTCAAAGGGCCGGATGATTTTGAATATGTATAAGATTCAGCTGCCGGGTTCCCGGTGCCGCCATGTGCATCATCGTATGCACATAGGCGGCCAGGGGAACCTGGCTTTTTGTTTCCGTGACAGCCAGGAAATTGTGCAAAAAAACAAAACAGGCTTGCCCGGAGTAAAGAATTGATTTATCATAATATTATCTGACAGAAAGAAAGGAGCTTATTATGAAAAAGTTATGTTCATGGCTGCTTGTCCTGGTACTGGCTGCGGCGTCCCTCGCAGGATGCGGCTCTCAGAGTACGGATGAAGGCAGTAAGCAAAGTGAAGAAAATTCTGCAAAGCAGGAACAGACCGCAGAGCCGGTGGATGTCAATATCGCGGCACTGAAGGGACCGACCGCCATGGGAATGGTGAAGTTCATGGATGATGTGGACAAGAGCGAAGTGGATGATGAAAATTACAACTTCCAGATTGCGGCATCCGCAGACGAAGTGACACCGAAGCTGGTGCAGGGAGAGCTTGACATCGCGGCGGTACCGGCCAACCTGGCATCCGTACTGTACAACAATACAAAAGGTCAGGTACAGGTTCTGGCAGTTAATACACTTGGTGTTCTCTATATCGTTGAGAACGGAGAGACAGTACAGTCAGCAGCAGATCTGAAGGGAAAGACGATCTATGCAAGCGGAAAAGGGTCTACTCCGGAATATGCGCTGAATTATATTCTGACGGAAAACGGAATCGATCCGGCAGCAGATGTGACGATTGAGTGGAAGAGCGAGCACTCGGAATGTGTGGCGGCACTGGCAAATGATCCGAGCGGAATCGCAATGCTCCCGCAGCCGTTTGTGACGACAGCGCAGACAAAGAATCCAAATATCCGCGTTGCGCTGGATCTGACAGAGGAATGGGATAAGATTCAGGAGAATAAAGAGGAGAAGAGCGCGCTTCTGACAGGAGTGGTTGTAGCAAGAAGCGAGTTCGTAAAAGAGAATCCGGAAGCAGTGGCGAATTTCCTCGATCACTACAAAGAGTCCGTTGACTATGTAAACGAAAATACGGATGATGCGGCGAAGCTGGTTGGACAGTATGAAATTGTGACGGAAGAAGTGGCGAAAAAAGCGCTTCCGGAGTGCAACATTGTCTGCATTACCGGGGATGAGATGAAAGAACAGCTTTCCGGATATCTGCAGGTGCTTTTGGATGCCAATGCGCAGTCAATAGGAGGAGCGTTGCCGGAAGATGATTTCTACTACAGCGAATAAGAAGAAAAAAAGAACAATCAGATTATGGGCTGTGGCAGTCTGGCTGCTTGTGTGGCAGGCAGTCAGCACTTGGATCGGACAGGAGATACTGCTGGTATCTCCTGTTGTTGTTTTCAGGAGGCTGACAGAGCTTGTAAGGGAAACTGAATTCTGGCAGTCCATCGGATTTTCCCTGGTACGGATTCTGGGCGGCTTTCTTATTGCCATGGCAGCGGGGATTCTGGCGGCAGGACTTTCTGCCCGGTTCAGGCGTATTCGAGAGCTTCTTGCGCCTGCGGTGCTGACGATCAAGGCGGTTCCGGTCGCGTCCTTTGTCATCCTTGTGCTGATCTGGGTGCCCTCCCGGAATCTTTCCATCGTGATTTCCTTTCTGATGGTATTTCCGATTCTTTACACGAATGTACTGGATGGGATCCTTAGTACGGATTCGAAACTTCTGGAGATGGTGCAGGTATTTGATGTACCGAAGGCAGTACAGATCCGTTATGTCTATGTTTCGCAGGTCCTTCCGTTTTTCCGGTCAGGGTGTTCGGTGGCTCTTGGACTTTGCTGGAAGGCAGGGGTGGCGGCGGAAGTGATTGGAATTCCGGACGGCTCTATCGGAGAAAATCTGTACAATGCCAAAGTCTATCTGAACACGCCGGATCTGTTTGCGTGGACGGTGGTGATTGTGCTGATCAGCCTTGTATTTGAGAAACTGTTTCTGGCGGCGGTAGACCGGATTGTCAGTCATTTGGAAAGGATGAGCTGAGATGGATAATGGAAAAATCAAGATTTCCCGTCTTTTTAAGTCCTATGGTACGCACATGGTGCTTGCCGGTTTCTCGGCGGAGTTCGAAAAAGGGAAGACTACATGTGTTATGGCACCGTCCGGTGCGGGAAAAACGACGCTTCTTCGGATTCTGGCCGGACTGGAAGAGGCGGATTCGGGAAGTATCGAAGGAATGGAAGAAATGAAAAAGAGCATGGTCTTTCAGGAGGACCGGCTCTGTGAGAATTTAAGCGCCTCCGCAAATATCCGGCTGGTGCGGCAGAAAAAGCCGTGGGGCCGGGACCGGGAGGAGGTGCGTCAGATCCGGGAAGCAATGACGGCGGCCGGACTGTCCGGGTGCGAGGATCAGCCGGTCCGGGAACTTTCCGGCGGTATGCGACGGCGGGTTGCGCTTTTACGGGCACTTTGCTGCGACTGGGATATCCTGTTTCTGGATGAACCTTTCAAAGGTCTGGATGAAGAGACAAAAAAACAGGTTATGGACTATACGAAAGAAATGTGTACCGGAAAGACGGTGATCTTTGTTACACATGACAGCAAAGAGGCGGCGCAGATGGGGGCAGTCTGTATCAGCCTGGATCATAAAGAAGAGGAAAGACAATAAAAAACCGGCGGCAGTCACTGATGTTTGACTGCCGCCGGCTCTCTTTTTATATTAACCTTCGATGGAGATGTAATTTGCCTGCTCAACTTCCTTTTTCGTTTTCTTTGGAACGGAGATCTTCAGGATACCATCGGCATATTTTGCACGAATATCATCCTGGTGAATAGCATTGCCTACATAGAAGCTCCGGCTCATGGTGCCGTTATAACGTTCACGGCGGATGTAGTTGCCCTTCTTATCTTTCTCGTCGTTCTCTGTATTCTTCGAAGCGGAGATGGTCAGATATCCTTCTTTCAGCTGAACATTGATTTCGTCTTTCTTGTATCCAGGAAGATCGACATCCAGTTCATAGGAATCATCTGTGTCCCTGATATCTGTCCTCATTACTGATGTAGAACTCTTCTTGCTGTAAGAAGGTGTTCTTCTAAAGAAATCATCATCAAATGGGAAATCCATCCAGTCATCAAATAAGTTCTCTCCAAAAATACTAGGCATCATCATAAGTCATTTCTCCTTTCAATTGACAAAATATTTATGTAATCACCCCCGCTGGGGGAGTGGTATTTCGGGGCAGGTACCTGAGCTTTCCGGCTCTTTTCTATCTGTTCCCTTTGTTCTATGTGTAATATAGCACTTGATATTAGCACTGTCAAGAGGTGAGTGCTAATTTTTTGAAATTTTTTTGCAAATCTTGTAAAATCGGTGTTTGCAAACATTTTCCACTTTTGAATTTGAGTATAGAAAAAGCGGTTGATCTCCAAAGGAGAAACCGCTTTGTATGAATTGCTTATTGCTTTATATAGACGCTTAACTGTTCTTCAATGTTGCGTCCGCTGTACATGACACGAAGAATTGTTACCACCTGTTCTTCCACATCCGGAAGATAAAACACGATATAGTTATCTACCGCAACAAAACGTAAACCTCGGCTATGCCACGGTTCTTTTCCATATCTCGGAAAGCGTTCCGGCATTTCATCTAAACTTAATATCTGCTTTTCCAGACGTTCCAGTTGCTTTTCGGCATTTTCTGGTGACAAAAGTTCAAAAGTGATATACTCAAATATCCCTCGCAGATCTTCCTCAGCCTGTATTGATGTGACTACGTTAAAAATCATAAGCTATAATCTTTGCGAATATCAGCAAAAACCGTCTTTGCATCTTTGGTTCGACCTGCTTTCATATCCACATATCCTTTCTCCAACTCTGCATGCAGTTCTTCTGTTCCCAGCATACTTATATCTGTGGGCGTTCTGTCTGGGATTTTCACTTCAAAAGGAAGTCCCCGATGTAAGATAATCTGTTTATAAAACATATTGATAGCGTTAGAAGCAGGAATACCAAGTGTGGAGAGGATTTTTTCGGCCTGCTCTTTGACTTCAGGTTCTATTCTTGCATATAAATTTGCTGACTTTGCCATAATAACACAATGCTCCTTTCTCGTTCATATCTTTTTCTTTATTATACACAGATGTCCGCACAATAGCAATACGTTATATCCTGCGCTCCAATGATACGGTTGAACTGCTCTAACGTTCATAACTAATATTTTCTTCATACAACATTTTTTCGCACATGAATTTCACTCTGTTCAAATCAATAATCTGACTTTTTAATATTACTTTCATTTCTTGAAGGCTCAATGAGTTTTTCTTTTTCATAAAAACGGATATTAGAACGGGATAGACCTGTTCGTTCTTCTACATCTTTCATAGTCATGTTATGCATCCCCTTTCAAGCAACTCTAGTTTACTTAATAATAAGCTGTAAACAAGGCTTACAGTCAAGGATTTATCAAAAATCCGTCTATTAAAGCTGGAATAGCCGCAATAGACGGAGAGTCTCCAATTCTTTATCAACTTCAAATCTTTTTTACTAAATCTATTTATTTTCCCGTCTTACCCGGCAAGGATTTCCGTAAGCAATCGTGTTGCTTGGAATGTCCTTTGTGACAATACTGCCTGCACCGATAACAACGTTATCACCAATCGTGACGCCAGGCATAATAATTGCGCCTCCGCCTATCCATACGTTGTCACCGATTACGACAGGCGCGGTCTGTGTTTTGCAGAATTCAAAGGAGCCATCTTCTTTCGGTGAACCGAAACGGTCGGAAGCGTTGGTTGGATGAAATGCTGTGTAAATTTGAACATTTGGGGCGATCAGCGCATTATTGCCGATCCGAATAATATTATCGTCCAAAAAAGTACAATTCATGTTTACTTCACAATTATTGCCAAAATAAATATTGTTACCATAATCGACATAGAAAGGAGCGGTAATCCAGAGATTTTTCCCTTTTCCGCCAAGTAATTCATTTAAAATGCGTTCTTTTTCCTGTGCATTTGCGGAATCTGTCTGGTTATAGTCCCTGGCCAGGTCCTTTGCCTTATGCCATTGTGTCAAAAGCTCTTCATCGCCGCAGTCATAAAGCTGTCCGGCAAGCATTTTTTCTTTTTCCGTCATCTAATGTTCCTCCATTACTCAAAGATATAATTATTATACTCAAACTTCGCACATAGATTTTGCCTATGCACCTTGAAAATTCAATATCTGGCAGGTATTCGATTATCAAAGTTCACCCTTTGCCCTATGCCGCCTGAAGCTGTGTCTTCAACAAAACAGGCAAT
>NZ_BSBO01000008.1:0-98613 GCF_027924685.1 Sellimonas catena | reverse complement strand
AATAATTTTTCGTCTATACTTTGGAGTGAACACAATGTGGTATTTGCATACCCATTTTGTGTGCGATAAGCTATTTGCCTTATTGGCCATAAAATCACCTTTCCTTTCTTATAAGATAGCCTGAACAACTATATTATAACGGAAAGGTGATTTTTGGTGTATAACGATCGACGCGCACCCGCATAGCGGGTGGTTTTTTGTTAAGCGTGCCTACATTTTTCGGAACACGAAAAACTCCATCACGCTTAACTGGCTAAAGCCATATAAGAAAAAGAGTCCCGCACAATGCGGAACTCTTGATTATCTGTAAACTTTTCCTATACACGTGATAAATATTCCCCTGTACGTGTATCGATCTTAAGCACATCTCCTTCGTTTACGAACAGCGGTACCATAACGGTAGCTCCTGTCTCTACTGTAGCCGGCTTTGTAGCACCTGTTGCAGTGTCACCTTTTACACCCGGCTCAGTTTCTGTTACTGCAAGTTCTGCAAATAACGGCGGTTCTACCGCGAATACTTCTCCCTGATAGGAGCAGATCTTCACTTCTTCATTCTCTTTTACAAATTTCAGAGCATCTCCGATGGTCTCCTCATTCAGTGCGATCTGGTCATAAGTCTCGCCGTCCATGAAGTGGTAGAGATCACCATCTGAGTACAGATACTGCATGGTTTTTCTCTCAATGTGAGCTTTCGGGAATTTTTCAGTTGGTCTGAAAGTCTTTTCAACCACACCACCACTTATAACATTTTTTAATTTGGTTCTGACAAACGCTGCTCCTTTTCCTGGTTTTACATGCTGGAATTCCAGAATCTGGTATACGTTTCCGTCAATTTCGACGGTTAAACCGTTTCTAAATTCGCCTGCTGAAATCATCTTTAAATCCTCCTTAAACGAATACGAACGTATTCTTTTCTAATTCTAAACTTTCATTAAGTCTTATTTTATATGATTCCTGTCCTTTTTTCAACTGAAAGTTACGAAAAATACCGTCATCTTACAAATTTCTCTCGTTTTCCCGTATCAGACATGCAGTTTTTCAATAATTTCACGTACCTCTTCCACCTGCATCTGCCCCGGCGCGGATGCTTTTTCATAGGCTGCAAATGTCACAGCCGAACCGTAAAGCTCCCCGCAGAGCCGGCTGATCATTCCTCTTTGCCCCATGGACATTGTAATCACCGGAGTATCCGGATGGAATTTTTTCATAGTCCATGTCGCGTTCAACAGTTCGATAACATCCTGCTCTTCCTTCGGCATAACTGCAATTTTTGCCAGATCAGCACCTGCTTCCTGCATGGCGCACAGTCTTCGGACAATTTCTTCTTCCTGTGGAGTTTTCTCAAAATCGTGGTTGGAAAGCACCGTCCTGACTCCATGTGCTTCTGCCTCCCGGATCAGGCTCTTTACAGTCTCTTCCGTCTTGAAAAACTCGACATCCACCAGGTCAATCAGGCCGGACCGGATCATTGTTCTATTCAGTTCCCGGTAGCGCTCTTCAGAAACCGCCGCACTACCTCCCTCTTCCCTTGTCCGGAATGTAAAAAGCAACGGCATATCCCCCAGAACACTCCGCAGTTTTTCCGCTGTCTGAAGAATATGGCTTTCATTATTCCAGTCCGGATCTGTATCGATGCGCCATTCCGCCAGATCTGCACGGCTTTTCTTTATACCCTCCGCTGTCCGGAGCACAGCCTCCTCGTCACCCATCATCGGAACACATACTTTCGGCTTTCCCCCGCCAATTACAAGATTTCTGATTTTGACCGTTTTCATCGCATTCTCCATTTCTTTTACCAGAGTCTTTCAAAATCCAGCCTTGTAAAAGACTGCGTACCGCATGTATCTTCCCGTATGTAAATCAGATCCAGTCCGTTCTTCTGGAAATTTCCGACAACAAGGTCCATCTGTTTCTGGTCCTCTTCCAAAAGGATAATCGAACTGTAATGCCCTCCGCTTTCCCGGATCTTTCCGATTACCTTGTCCATGGAGCAATGCCTGTCGAACGGTACGACTACCAGTTCCGGTTCTCCATGAATCTCATCCAGACACTGAATCTCTGTAATCTCATACCTGTATTTTAACTGCTTTTTTATAAACTCCAGTATACTCATCATTCTGCCCTCTTTTGTAAATTCTCTTTCCATTATACTCCCCCCCCCGAAAAATTTTCGTCAAGTCTTTTCAGAAGGGAAAGTTTTCAGATAAGCTGGCCCGGGCAGGTCAATTTTACACGTGTTTCTTCTTTTCTTTTATATAAAAATGAAGTACGATTTTTTCCAGATAACGTTTCAACACGATCTGGATTTCTTCCTTTGGATGAATCGGACGCACGAGAATATTTCGGATTCCAGTCCTTTTCGCTCCCCATACATCTGTAAACAGCTGGTCTCCTACAAACAGTGTGGTCTCACGGTTTGTTCCCATCAGACTCATGGCTTTCCGGTAGTTTTTCACCGCCGGCTTATGGGCGTTGCAGATATAATGGACACCGATCTCTTCGTTGAACATCTTTACCCGAGGCTCCTGATTGTTCGAGAGCAGACAGCAGGAATATCCCATGCTCTTCAGCTCATGGAACAGCTTTTTGGACCTCTCGTCCGCAGGCGCCCCGTGGGGAACGAGCGTATTATCGATATCAAAAATAATTCCCCTGTATCCTTCTTTATACAGTTTTTCAAAAGGAATGACATAGGTAGATGCCATATATTCATCCGGGAAAAACCGTTCTAACATTCTCTCTCCTCCATACTGTGGATCAACGCTTCCACTTCCCCGCGTTCCGGCATGGAACGGATCGCCCCTTTTCTCGTTGTAATAATAGCCGCTGCCGCGTTGGCAAATGTCAGCATTTCTTTCAGATCACTTTCGGTAAGCTCTTCAAGTCCATGATCTACAAGATAATTCAGTGCACTTCCGCAGAAAGTATCTCCTGCTCCGGTTGTCTCGATCGTATCACAGGAAAATCCCGGGCATTCCACCCTCATTCCCCGATAATAAGCCCGGCTTCCATCGGCTCCCATGGTCAGAAGTACAAGCGGAATGTGGTACTCCTCTGTCAGCTGACGCACGCCCTCATCATAATCTTCTTTACCGGTAATAAACTGAATCTCATTATCCGAAATTTTCAGAATGTCGCAGAATCCAAGACCGTACCGGATCTGCTCCTTTGCATTTTCCATGCTGTCCCAGAGAGGCGGTCTTAAATTCGGATCAAAGGAGATCAGCATTCCTGCCTCCTTCGCCGCTTTCAGAGCCTTTTTTGTCGCCTTGCGTACTCCTTCGTGTGTCATGGAAAGAGTCCCGAAATGGAACACTTTTCCTTTCTTCAAAAATTCGGTATCCACTTCATCTTCCGTCAGCATCATATCCGCTCCCGGATTCCGGTAAAAGGAAAAATCTCTGTCTCCGTTTTCCAGTGTGTGAACCAGCGCCAGCGTTGTATGCACTTCGGAATCCATATACAGATGCTCCGTATTGATGCCGGCCTGTTCCAGTGTCTCTTTCAGCCGTAAACCAAACTGGTCCTTTCCTACTTTTCCGATAAAAGCTGTTCTTTTTCCAAGCTTGTTCAGCATGGCAAGCACATTACACGGCGCGCCTCCCGGACATGCCTCAAACATCTGGTTCCCCTGGCTGCTCATTCCGTTCATTGTAAAATCAATTAACAGTTCACCCAGCGCGATTACATCAAATTCTTTTTCCATAAATCAAGCTACCTCCATCCACTTCTTTTGTTCCCTTTTCGCTTTTTCTATCATAACCAGTTTACTGCATTTTTTCAAGCATTTTCCCGACATCGCCGCAAAACTCATCCCATTTTTCAGGATAGTCTACAAAATACTTCGGACATATCTTTCCGGTAATATCATAGTGGCGGATCAGATCATTTTCTGTAAGTCCGAACTTCAGACAGAGCCATGCAGAAAGTTCTACCATGGAGTCATATGTCGCCTGATTAAATGCTCCCGTTTCATCCGGATGACAGCACTCGATGGAAACGGTATCTCCGTTTCTGCTGTTGGACGCATACGCCACCTCCCAGGTCGGGATGCACTGGACGATCTCACCTTCCAGCCCTACAATAAAATGGCTGCTTGCCTGTGTCAGATGTGTGTCTTTGAGACCCTCAAAATAATCCCGGTTCTGCTGCGCCGTAGCTCCCGGATTGGCAGTATAATGAATGACAATATTCCGGATTCTCGATGTTCCGGTCTCCGGTCTGGAATACGGATTCGGTGTCAGAAGCTCCACCTCCATATCCGGACGATAGGCATCCACAGCCTCTCCTTCCAGCTCTCTGTATCCATTAAAAATCGGTCCTGCCCCGGTAAGTTTCATTCCCCCCAGCACAACCGCCAGGAGGATTAAAATCATAAGACCTGCCTTCAGCAGTCTGTCCGACCCTCTGCTTTTTCTTTTTCTTCTTTGTCTTCTCTTTCGCACGATACTATTCCCCTTTTCTTTTTCCCTCTTTCTATTATAAACAAAAAGGTTCCGGCGTTTTTAAAAATTTTGATTCGAATTTCTTAAGCTTTTCTTATCTTGTTCTCATACCGAAAAAAGCAAAGGATTCCTCTCGAGGAACTCTCGCGCCGGGCACAGTCGCTTTAACGACAAATTTCTGCTTTGCGCGCGCGATCCCGCAGAGCGTTTTTGTTTAGCAGGGAACGAAGTTTCCTGTTAAATCAAAAAACCTCCCGCTTCCCATAGAAAGGAAGTCAGGAGGTCTGTTATTTAATTTATCGCATGCCTTTACTCATCAACACTGTAGTTCGGTGCTTCTTTTGTAATATGGATATCATGCGGATGGCTTTCTTTCAAGGAAGCAGCTGTAATCTTAACAAATCTTCCGTTTTCTTTCAGCTCTTCCACTGTCTTTGTTCCACAATATCCCATACCGGAACGAAGTCCGCCCATAAGCTGGAATACCGTATCCTCCACGGTACCTTTATATGCAACACGTCCTTCCACACCTTCCGGTACCAGTTTCTTGGCATCCGTCTGGAAATAACGGTCCTTGCTTCCGTTTTCCATCGCAGCGATCGAGCCCATTCCACGGTAAACCTTGTATTTTCTTCCCTGGAACAGTTCAAATGTTCCCGGACTCTCGTCACATCCTGCAAAGATACTTCCCATCATACATACATTGGCTCCGGCAGCAATCGCTTTCGTCATATCTCCGGAGTACTTGATACCGCCGTCTGCGATAATCGGGATACCGTACTCTTTTGCCGCTTCATAGCAGTTCATGACTGCTGTCACCTGAGGAACACCGATTCCTGCAACGACACGTGTCGTACAGATGGATCCAGGTCCGATTCCGACTTTGACAGCGTCTGCTCCGGCCTCGATCAGCGCTTTTGTCGCTTCCGCTGTTGCAACGTTTCCTGCAATTACCTGCAGATCCGGGAATTTCTCCTTGATCATGCGTACACAGCGGAGCACGTTTGCCGAGTGTCCGTGCGCGGAGTCGAGAACGATCACGTCAACTTTTGCATTGACCAGTGCCTCTACTCTCTCCAGACAGTTGGCTGTGATGCCGACTGCTGCACCGCAGAGAAGACGTCCCTGCTCGTCCTTTGCGGAAAGCGGATATTTGATCTGCTTTTCGATATCCTTTATTGTAATCAGTCCTTTGAGATTAAAATCCTTATCTACAATCGGGAGTTTTTCCTTTCTGGCTTTGGCAAGGATATTCTTTGCCTCCTCCAGAGTGATGCCCTCCTGAGCCGTGATCAGTCCTTCTGAAGTCATGGACTCTTTGATCTTCTTTGAAAAATCTGTCTCAAATTTCAGATCCCGGTTCGTGATAATACCAACCAGTTTTCCGTTTTCTGTGATCGGCACACCGGAAATTCTGAATTTTGCCATCAGATTGTTGGCGTCTTCCAGTGTGTGCTCCGGCGACAGATAAAATGGATCTGTAATAACACCGTTCTCAGAACGTTTTACCTTGTCCACCTCTTCAGCCTGAGCCTCAATCGACATATTCTTATGGATGATTCCGATACCACCCTGGCGTGCCATAGCAATGGCCATACGATGTTCCGTTACCGTATCCATCCCGGCACTCATCATCGGAATATTTAACTGAATCTTCTTTGTCAAGTGTGTAGACAGATCGACCTGATTCGGAACAACCTCCGAATAAGCCGGTACCAGTAATACATCATCAAACGTAATACCTTCTCCAATAATCTTACCCATGACTTCTTTTCCTCTCTTTCTCTGACTGTTTTTGTATTAAATGATATAATACCGAAAAAAATATCTGCTGTCAACTCTTTCTTTTTCTCTATAAAATGACTTTTCTTGGTGCCAGCATCCTCATTCCGTCAAGAATAACCTGCTCCGGTTCAAAAATCACTTTTGTCTGATGTCCGTCTTTGGTAATCACCATTACATAACATCTCGCATTCGGCATATGGGAGCTGAAGTCGAGTACCTTGCCGGTTCTGTACTGGTTGAGCTCTCCTGCTCCAAGCGGCGCAAGCAGATCCATGTCATTGACATTCATGGAAAATACTCTTTTTCTCTTCTGTTTTCCCATGATCTTGTCGATATCCAGATCTCCGTTCACATACAAATACTCATATTCCAGATCCAGTCTCCGGAACATAAAGTAGTCCAGTACAATCATCAGCACCGGAAGAATCAGCAAAAACGGCAACAACAAAACAAAGAAAAAGGAAAGGACCGTACAAAACACCAGCAGAATCTTAATGATAATGTCTTTCCCTTCCGGTTTCTTTTTGACTAATTGTTCTGTGTAATAATCGCTCATACACGTTTCCTCCATCTGTTTATTCCTAATCAGTATATCATTTCTGATACAAAAAGAAAACTCCTCTTGCGAGGAGTTTTCGAATTTTTTATATTTACATCATACCCATGCCCGGATTTCCTGCTGCTGCCGGTGTTTCTTCTTTGATGTTGGCAACGACAGACTCTGTTGTCAGAAGTGTGGAGGCAACACTCGTCGCATTCTGAAGGGCACTTCTTGTAACCTTTGCAGGGTCAAGAATTCCTTCTGCAACCATGTCTACATACTCTTCTTTGTATGCGTCAAATCCAATGCCCGGCTCTGATTCTTTCACTTTGTTGATAATTACGGAACCTTCCAGTCCGGCGTTTGCCGCAATTCTGTAAAGAGGAGCTTCCAGTGCTTTCATGATAATCTGAGCACCGGTTTTTTCATCCCCTTCCATTTCGGAAACAAGTTTTTCCAGAGCTTTTGTCGCATGTACATATGCAGATCCGCCTCCGGCGATAATTCCTTCTTCTACAGCTGCTCTTGTTGCAGCAAGAGCATCTTCCATACGAAGTTTTGCTTCTTTCATCTCTGTCTCTGTAGCTGCTCCAACCCGGATGACTGCTACACCGCCTGCAAGTTTTGCAAGTCTTTCCTGAAGTTTCTCTTTATCGAAATCAGATGTTGTCTCTTCAATCTGAGCCTTGATCTGCGCGATCCGTGCTTCAATTTCAGATTTCTCTCCCATACCGTCAACGATAGTTGTATTTTCTTTCTGAACTTTTACAGATTTTGCACGGCCAAGCTGATCCAGAGTTGTCTCTTTCAGATCCAGTCCCAGTTCTTCAGAGATTACTTCTCCGCCTGTCAAAATTGCGATATCGCGAAGCATTTCTTTTCTTCTGTCACCGTATCCCGGAGCTTTCACAGCAACAACATTGAAAGTACCACGCAGTTTGTTTACGATCAGAGTCGTCAGTGCTTCTCCTTCTACATCTTCTGCAATGATAAGAAGTCTTGCCCCCGCCTGAACAACCTGTTCCAGAAGAGGAAGCAGCTCCTGAATATTGGAGATCTTCTTATCTGTAATCAGGATATACGGATCTTCCAAATTTGCTTCCATCTTATCCATGTCCGTTGCCATGTATGCGGAAATATATCCACGGTCAAACTGCATACCTTCTACCAGGTCAAGCTCTGTCTTCATTGTCTTGGATTCTTCGATTGTGATAACACCATCGTTGGAAACTTTTTCCATTGCGTCCGCAACCATGTTTCCTACTTCATCATCACTGGAAGATACAGCGGCAACTCTTGCGATCTGAGCCTTGTCTTTTACTTTGCTGCTCATTTTTGCGATCTCTTCCACTGCGAGGTCAGTTGCCTTTTTCATACCTTTTCTAAGAACAATCGGATTTGCGCCTGCTGCAAGGTTTCTCATACCTTCATGAACCATTGCCTGGGCAAGTACGGTTGCGGTTGTTGTACCATCTCCAGCTACATCGTTTGTCTTGGACGCAACTTCACGAATCAGCTGAGCTCCCATATTTTCAAATGCGTCTTCCAGCTCGATCTCTTTTGCGATTGTCACACCATCGTTTGTGATCAGCGGTGCGCCGAATGATTTGTCAAGTACGACGTTTCTTCCTTTTGGTCCAAGTGTAACTCTGACTGTGTCAGCAAGTTTATTTACGCCTGCTTCAAGCGCTTTTCTGGCTTCTGCTCCATATTTGATTTCCTTAGCCATTTCAAATCCCTCCATAATCTGTTTATTTTAAATATTATTATCTGTCACTCTGAATTTAAGCTTCGATCACTGCGAGGATATCGCTCTGTCTTACGATGATATATTCTACATCGTCAAGCTCTACTTCTGTACCTGCATATTTTGAATAAATGACTTTATCTCCAACAGAAACTTTCATTTCCACTTCTTTCCCATCGACCAGTCCTCCCGGTCCTACCGCGATGACTTCTGCCTGCTGCGGCTTTTCTTTATTCTGTCCCGGAAGCACGATCCCGGATTTGGTTGTTTCTTCTGCTTCCATCTGTTTTAATACAACTCTGTCACTTAATGGTACTAATTTCATGATTGTTCCTCCTTCATTGCCTATCAGTTTATCAGCACTCATTGAACTAGAGTGCTAAAACACTCTAGTAATAAAATAGCACTCTCTATTTTATTTGTCAACATCCATTCTCATTCTTTATAATTCGTTTATAATTCTGTCCGTTTAAACTTTATAAAACCCGTTCTGAATCCGGAATACAACCTGATCCTTCTCCTGGCTGCGGAAACGTTTCCGAATGACTCCTTCGCATCCGAACCGGCCTTCTTTCACTTCAAAAATACATTCATATACAGCATCCAGGGAAAACTCGTCCACATCGCCCCGGCTTGTGTAAAGCGTCATCTCTTCTTGCTGCGGATCATAGTTTTTTATGCGTGTCATATATTTTTTCCGGTTATATTTCTCATCTTTCAAAAATACCTTTTTCATTTGTAAAACAGCAGCTCCGTCCTCGTACATTTTTATTTCTCCTTTCCTAAAAGGGAGCCTCAGAATACTGACGCTCCCTTCTATTTGCATATCCTACTGTTCAATGCCTTTCTATTTTTGCTTTTCTTTTTTTATCTTTTCCAGCTCCGTGAATACGTAGTCGTTCACCACCTTAATATAGGTTCCTTTCATTCCGGAGGATCTGGACTCAATCACGCCTGCGCTTTCGAATTTACGAAGCGCATTTACAATGACAGATCTTGTGATTCCTACTCTGTCCGCGATCTTGCTTGCGACAAGAATTCCCTCCATACCGTCAAGCTCGTCAAAAATATGGATAATCGCTTCCAGCTCTGAAAACGAAAGCGTGCTGATCGCCGACTGAACAATATGTTCTTTTCTCGTCTCCTCTGCATTCTCTTCATTGACAGAACGGAGCATCTCAAGTCCGACTACTGTTGTACCATACTCGCTGAGAATAATATCGTCAATTTCATATTCTTCATCCTGTTTATAAATAAACAGAGTTCCAAGCCGTTCTCCCGCGATCTCAATCGGAGATACAATCGCCTGGTAGCCTTTCGCTGTTTCGGCATCGAATCCCAGTGTCTGGAGGTTGACATTTTCCTTCGTTGATAGAACGCTCAACAGACGTTCGTTCAGCATGGAATCAATATGTCCGCCAACTTCTCCATTAATCAGTTCTGTCAGCGGGCGGATCTCCTCTTTTTTACTGATTCCCAGAACTTTCCCTTTCCTACTTACCACAAGGATATTTGAATTCAGAATTTCCGTAAGCACTTCACATATATCATTGAAAACAACTTTACTGGAATTATTATTGTGAAGCAATTTGTTTATTTTCCTCGTCTTATCCAATAATTGTACACTCATAATTTTCCTCCATTCAAATTCATGACGTTGTTCCATGTAATTGTACGAACAAATTATAGAATATGCGGCTCATATTTTAATATTATCATACAATTTCCATGTTATCAATAAATTTCGGAAATTATTTTTTTTCTTTTTTTTCAACATACCCGCAGGAGGTATCAGAGCATACAAGTTTGTTCCCTTTTTCTACCATATAACTGCCGCATTTCGGGCATTTCCTGTCAGACGGCTTCTGCCAGGACATAAAATCGCATTCCGGATTATTTTCGCATCCGTAGTAGCGTCTTCCTTTTTTGGTCTTCCGGATTACCACATCCTTTCCGCATTTCGGGCAGGATACACCCGCCTTTTCCAGATACGGCTTCGTATTGCGGCATTCCGGAAATCCCGGACATGCCAGGAATTTCCCGTGAGGTCCGTATTTGATGACCATATTCCGTCCGCATTCTTCACAGATAACATCGGTCACCTCATCTTCGATTTTGACTTCCTCAAGCTCTTTTTCCGCTATTTCCACTGCTTCCTCCAGATCCGGATAGAAATTGCTGATTACCGATTTCCACTGCACTTTGCCTTCGGCAACCCGGTCCAGAAGTCCTTCCATATTGGCTGTAAAATTCACATCCACAATACTTGGGAAAGATTTCAGCATCATATTGTTGACTACTTCGCCCAGCTCGGTCAGATAAAGATTTTTATTTTCCTTTGCAACGTAACGTCTTGCAATAATCGTGGAAATCGTCGGAGCATACGTACTCGGCCGTCCGATTCCCAGTTCCTCCAGTGCCTTTACAAGAGACGCCTCTGTGTAGTGTGCCGGCGGCTGCGTAAAGTGCTGCTTCTTTTCAAAATCCTCTTTTGTCAGGACGGACTGTTCATCCAGCCCTTTGAGCAGGACATTGTTCTCTGCCTTTTCTTCATCCGGCTGTACATAAACGGAACGGAATCCGTCAAATGCGATTTTGGATGCTGCAACGGTAAACCGGTAATTGCCCGCGTCAATCTTGACGGAAGTCGTCTCAAATCTCGCCGGCTGCATCTGGCTCGCCGCAAAGCGTTTCCAGATCAGCTGATACAGGCGGAACTGGTCTCTCGAAAGAGACTCTTTGAGAGAAGCCGGTGTTCTGGAAATATCCGTAGGACGGATTGCCTCGTGGGCATCCTGAATATTTTTTCCCCCGTCCTTTTTCTTTTCTGTGTCCGCTACATATTCTGCACCGTAAACAGAGGAGATATATTCTCTCGCAAGACGCTCCGCTTCCTCGGAAACACGGGTGGAATCCGTACGGAGATAGGTAATGATACCAACCGTTCCCTGACCCTTGATATCAATTCCTTCATATAGCTGCTGGGCAATCCGCATTGTCTTCTGTGTCGCAAAATTCAGTACCTTGGATGCTTCCTGCTGCAGGGTACTGGTAGTAAACGGAAGCGGAGACTTCTGGGTGCGCTCTCCTTTTCTGACCTCTGCAACATGAAAATCGGCATTCTCAAGTTCTTTTTCTATCTTCTGTTCTTCTTCGGCAGAACGAATCACTATTTTTTCTGTTTTCGTCCCATAGAATTTGGCACGCAGAGGCTTTTTCTCTCCCTGTACCTTTAAAACCGCGTCCAGCGTCCAGTACTCTTCCGGTATAAACGCATCAATCTCCGCCTCTCTATCCGCAATAATCCGAAGTGCCACAGACTGTACCCGGCCTGCACTTAAGCCGCGTTTTACCTTCTTCCAGAGCAAAGGGCTGATTTTATATCCTACAATCCTGTCAAGCGCCCTTCTCGCCTGCTGTGCGTCAACCAGATTCATATCGATTTCCCGGGCGTTCTTGATGGACTCCTTGACTGCGTTCTTTGTGATCTCGTTAAAACTGATACGGTAAACCTTTTTCCCTTCCAGTTTCAGCGCCTTGGTCAGATGCCATGAAATTGCTTCTCCTTCACGGTCAGGGTCAGTCGCAAGATAAATCTTGTCCGCCTTTTTGACCTCTTTGCGAAGCTGCGCAAGGATCTCTCCTTTTCCGCGAATAGTAATATACTTTGGTTCAAAATCGTGCTCTACATCAATACCGAGCTGGCTTTTCGGCAGATCGCGCACATGTCCCTGGGATGCCATCACCACATAATTGCTTCCCAGAAATTTTTTGATCGTTTTTACTTTCGCAGGTGACTCCACAATCACCAGATAACGTGCCATAATACCTATTCCTCCATCCAACTTCAAATCTTACTTCAATCGGATATAATCATTTTTTGAAACTTCCTGGATCCATCCATTCATCTCCAGATTCAACAGCGCTTCCATGATTTCACCTCTCGGAAGCGATAACTGATCCTCGATTTCCTGTATATTTTTAGGCTCCAAACTCAGAACACTATACAACAATTTTTCAGGACTTTCAAGCATTATTTCATTTTCGTTTGAATTTTTAACCGGATTTTTACAGAATTCTATGAGTGATTTCTGCAATTTATACGGCAAATCACAAAGGAATTCCTCCGGTGAAACCAAAATACCAGCGCCCTGCCGGATCAGCTGGTGGCACCCCCGGCTCAAGTCACTGGTCACAGGCCCCGGAAGGGCATATACGTCTTTTCCCTGTTCCAGCGCAAAGTCAGCCGTGATTAAAGAGCCGCTCCTTTTTCTTGCCTCCATTACAAGAACCACATCGGCAAGCCCGCTGATGATCCTGTTCCTTGGAGGAAAATTACGGGCAAGCGGCGGTGTTCCAGGCGGATATTCCGAGAGGATCCTTCCGTCTTCCCAAAGTCTCTGATAAAGCCTTTGATTGTCTTTCGGGTAACAGACATCCACTCCGGAACCAAGCACTGCACAATGCCCTTTCCCTTCCAGCAGCGCTCCTTCCAGTCCTGCAGCATCGATTCCTCTTGCCATGCCGCTGATGATGTTCATTCCGGCTTTTGCCAGTTCTCTCCCATACTCATATGTCATCTGCCTGCCGTATGCGCTTGCCTCTCTTGCTCCTACAATTGCCGCAGTCACACCCTCAAAGGCAAAACATTCCTTCCCGGCTCCGAACAGTGCATAGGGTGGCTGCGCGATCCGGGAAAGCTTTTCCGGATAGGCACTGTCTGTCCAGTATGTAAGCTTGATCCCCTTTTTCCTGGCCTTTTCCCAGACTCTTTTCCGTTCATCCAGAACTGCCTCCTTCTGATGCTCTTTGAGAGCTACTTTCTCCTTTTCCGTTAAAAACCAGCATGATTTCCGTCCTGTTTCTTCTATATAATAGACTGCTTTCGCACAGCCGAATGTCTCCTGCAGGAGTCTTTTTTTGGAAGATGAAATTCCCTGGATACATGCCAGCCAGAATACAAACTCCTCTTCTTTACTCATCTTTTCTGATTCCCCCATATTGTCTGGTCTACCATCCGGTAACTGATTGCTTCCGCAAGATGATTCGTACGGATCTGTCCGCTTCCTTCCAGATCCGCAATGGTCCGCGCTACTTTCAGTGTCTTGTAGTAGGTGCGGGCTGTCAGATTCAGGCGTTCAAACGCGCGTTCAATCATCTGCTTCTCTTTTTCTTCTAAACAGCAGAATTCCTCGATTTCCTTCCGTCCCATTCTGCTGTTTGTCAACATCTCCCTTTCCCGATACCTTTTCTTCTGGATTTTCCTGGCCCGAAGCACTCTTTCCCGGATTGTTCCGGAAGATTCTTCCTGCTTTTCGCATGTCAGCTCCCCGTAGGAAATTTTCGGCGTCTCGATACAAATATCCATCCTGTCCAAAAACGGCTGACTGACCTTGCCAAGATACCGGTGAATCTCGCCGGGTGTACAGCGGCAGCGCTCCAGATCCGGATAGTTCCCGCACGGACACGGGTTCATAGCTGCAGCAACCAGTACATCCGCCGGAAAGATGTAAGTGCCTTTTTTTCTTGTTATCCGTACCTGCTTTGTCTCCAGAGGCTCTCTCAGCGCATCCAGCACCGTTCTCTGATACTCGGAAAGCTCATCCAGAAAAAGAATTCCCCCATGGGCAAGGCTTAATTCTCCCGGTGTCGGATATCTGCCGCCTCCAAGAAGTGCTGCTTTTGTTACCGTATGGTGGACTTCCCGGTACGGCGGCCGGATAAGCAGCGGCTGCGCTTCATCTAAAAGTCCTGCTGCACTGTAGATCGTCGTTACCTCCATCCCGGTCCTGGCGTCCAGATCCGGCAAAATGGTCTGAAGCCGCTGTGCCGCCATGGTTTTTCCCGAACCCGGCGGGCCAAGATATAAAATGTTATGACCTCCTGCGGCAGCCACTTCCGAAGCTCGTTTCAGACCACTTTGACCCTTTATATCCGCAAAGTCAAGCTCACTTTTGTCTTTGTCACGCACTTTTGCCGCCTGCTGCCTTCTGACCGGCCGTTCCCCTGTTTCAAGAAAATTCCATACTTCGGAAAGCGTGGCGGCTCCAACCACCTCGATTCCCGAAACCAGCTTCCCTTCTGTCTCATTTTCCCACGGTACGACACAGATCTCGTATCCATTTTCTCTGGCATAAGAAACAATCGGCAGGATACCTCTTACCTTCCGTATTCTGGCATCCAGGCTCAGTTCTCCAATGAAAAGGACCCTCTTTTCACACCGGTCCATAATACTCCCCGCCGACAAAGCAAGGGCCACCGCAATCGGAAGATCAAATGAGGCACCTGTCTTTCGAATGTCTGCCGGCGACAGGTTGACCACCATCCTCTGGGGCTGCAGACGCGCCCTTGTATGGCGGATCGCTGTCCGGACACGTTCTCCAGCCTCTTTTACTTCGGACGAAAGATACCCTACCATGTGAAAAACCGGAAGGCCGCTCCCTGTATCAGCCTCCACGCAGACTTCTCTCACCGTCAGTCCATCCATCACTGCTGATTTTACCATTGCAAATCCCATATTTCTTTTTCTGATTTTCCCGTTGAAATACCCAGGTGAATCCCTGTTTCTGCCGGAACCGGCATGTGAATTTTCAGATCTTTGCTTTCATGGTAGTCCCTTCGTCCCTAAATGTCAATTCTTATTTTGGAAAAGCACAAAAAATCCTGCATTCTCATAAACTGATAGCAAACATGTTAAGAGGTGCGTATTCCCTTGAAATCATTTCCACAGCCCCTCACTGCCGACGAAGAACAGTATTATATGCAGAAGTATACAGAGGGAGATCTGGAAGCAAAATACATCCTGATTGAACATAATCTGCGCCTTGTAGCACATGTGGTCAAAAAATACCAGCATCTTTCCGAAGATACCGAGGACCTGATCTCCATCGGAACCATCGGACTGATCAAAGCTGTCATGACATTCAATCCGGACAAAGGCGTACGTCTTGCCACCTATGCCGCCCGCTGTATTGAAAATGAACTTTTGATGCTGATGCGCTCCCGGAAAAAAGTATCCGGGGAGGTTTCCCTCTACGAACCCATCGGAACTGACAAGGAGGGAAACGAAATCCGTCTTTTTGACATTATGGAATCCGAGGCACGGGAAGTGGATGAGCAGATCACACTCCAGGATGATATTGGAAAACTATATCAAAAAGTAGAATCCGAACTTTCTCAAAGAGAACGTCTGGTGCTGAAACTTCGTTACGGTCTCTACAACGAGGAAATCCTGACACAGCGTGAAATCGCGAAAAGGCTTGGCATCTCCAGATCCTACGTCTCCCGGATTGAGAAGAGCGCTATCGAAAAACTCCGTCTCTTCTTTGAGGATTAAAAAAACACGGCGTTTTCTGCCGTGTTTTACATACTATGTCTTCTTTATTCTTCTTTTTTCCTCAGAAGGTCGTATCTGGATGCTTCCCTGTCAAGCTTCACCCACAAAAGCTGTCTGGCGTGCGGGGCAGATTCCTGACTTTGCATTTCGCTGTCATAGATTGCAAGGACTTTCGTCTTCACATCGCTTCCATCCGGCTTCATGATCTCAATCTCCTCACCTACAGAGAATTTATTTTTCTGTTCCAGCCGGATGAGACCGTCCTTTATCTCGTCTACAATACCAAGATACGTATAATTTTTCAGATAGGTATTGTTATCGTAAATCTGCGCCTCTTCATTCGGCTTTCCGAAGAAGAAGCCTGTTGTAAATTTGCGGTAGGTACAGTTTGCGATCTGCTCTTTGTACCAGTCCATATGTTCCTCGTAAAGCTCCGGGCTCTCCTGATAGTCATCGATCGCTTTCCGGTAGGTCCGTGCCACAGTGGCTACATAGAGAGCCGTCTTCATTCTTCCCTCGATTTTGAAACTGTCGATCCCGGCTTCCATCAATTCCGGAATGTGCTCAATCATGCACAGATCCTTGGAATTAAAAATGTAGGTTCCACGTTCATTTTCATAAACCGGCATGTATTCGCCCGGTCTTGTCTCTTCCATGATGGAATATTTCCATCTGCACGGATGGGTGCATGCCCCCTGATTCGCGTCCCGGCCGGTAAAATAATTGCTCAGAAGGCAGCGGCCGGAATAGGAAATACACATTGCCCCGTGAATAAATGTTTCGATCTCAAGGTCATCCGGAATGTGCTCACGGATCTCCCGGATTTCATCCAAAGACAACTCTCTTGCCGTCACAACCCTCTCCGCTCCCTGGTGATGCCAGAAGAGGTAGGTACCATAGTTTGTATTGTTCGCCTGTGTACTGATATGGCGCGGAATCTCAGGACAGACCTCCTTTGCGATCTCAAACACTCCCGGATCTGCAATGATCAGTGCATCCGGTCCAATTTCCTTTAATTCCTGAAAATATGCCCGTACGCCCTCAAGGTCTGCATTGTGCGCAAGAATATTGGCTGTCACATAGACTTTCACCTGATGTTCATGCGCAAAGGCAATTCCTTCTTTCATGTCTTCCATGGAAAAATTTTTCGCTTTCGCACGAAGGCCAAAGGCCTCTCCACCGATATATACGGCATCTGCCCCGAAAATCACTGCGGTTTTCAGCACTTCCAGGCTGCTCGCCGGCACTAATAATTCCGGATGACGCATTTTTGTTCACTCCTTCTTTACACTGACAGACGCCCCGTCCCCGATTGGCACGACAGCTGTCTCCAGTCTTTCGTCATGTTTTAAAAGATAGAGATACTCTCTCATTCTACTGTGGATCGTCCGGTCACGCCGCTCCACAGCAAACCGGGATTCCATAATTCCGCCGTCCTGAAGGACATTGTCCGAGATCAGCATCCCGTCCTTGTTTAAAAGCCGCATCACTTCCGGAAAATAGGCAATATACTGTGCCTTCGCTGCGTCGACAAAGATCATGTCATACGGTTCTTCCAGTGTCTTTAAGATCTCCATCGCATCCCCTTTCAGAAGATGAATCTGCTCTTCTTTTCCGGCTCTTTTGATATTTTCTTCAGCTTTCTGAATCCGCTTTTCATAATTTTCGATCGTATCGATTCTGCATCCGTTTCCAGCATACTCGCTCATGAGCAGTGCCGAAAACCCGACCGCGGCACCGATCTCCAGAATCCGTTCTGGCCTTTTCAAAAGCAGAAGCACTTTTAAAAAGCTCTGCATTTCCTTTCTGATAATCGGAACCCGCTCTTTAAGTGCTTCCTGCTCAATCATTTCCAGTATTTCGCTGTTTCGTGTTTCCAGTGAACGGATGTAATCTACGATCCTCTCATCCACTATCATCCGTTTTGTCCCTTTCCCGCCTATACATTGACGTCCATAATGATCGGAAGAATCATCGGTCTTCTCTTTGTTCTCTTCCAGATAAACTCATTCATGGTATCACGGATTACAAGTTTGATTTTGCTCCAGTCTGCGTTACGGCTGCTTAAGCATCCCTCCAGAGCGACACCAAGCACCTCTTTCGCCTCTTCCATCAGCCCTTCGGATTCCCGTACATAGACAAATCCGCGGGACACAATATCCGGTCCGGCCAGCAGCTGGTTTGTTCCTTTTGCAAGGGTCAGAACAACGATCAGGATTCCGTCCTCTGCCAGATGCTGGCGGTCTCTTAACACAATATTTCCCACATCGCCGACGCCAAGTCCATCGACAAGGATCGCTCCCGTCTGCACATGGTCAGCAATCTTTGCACCCTTGTCATCCAGCTCCAGCACGTCTCCGGCATGGAGAATGAAAATGTTTTCCTTCGGAATTCCAAGCTGCTCCGCAATCCCTGCATTTGCTTTCATATGGCGGTACTCTCCATGTACCGGAATCGCATATTTCGGCTTCACAAGAGAATAGATCAGTTTCAGTTCTTCCTGGCAGGCATGTCCGGATACATGGGCATCCTGGAAGATCACATTTGCCCCTTTTGCAGAGAGCTCATTGATCACTCTCGATACAGACTTCTCATTTCCCGGGATCGGGTTGGAACTGAAAATAACCGTATCTCCCGGCATAATGGTCACTTTTTTATGAATATCCGCTGCCATGCGGGAAAGTGCCGCCATGGACTCTCCCTGGCTTCCTGTCGTAATCAGAACCGTCTTCTCCGGAGGATAGTTTTTCAGCTTGTCAATCTCGATCAGTGTATTCTTTGGAATGTCCAGATATCCCAGTTCCGCGGCGGTAGAGATGATATTGACCATGCTCCGTCCTTCCACGACAACTTTTCTGCCATATTTGTAAGCAGAGTTGATAATCTGCTGCACACGGTCCACGTTCGATGCAAACGTCGCGATAATAATTCTCGTATTAGTGTGCTCCGCAAAAATATGGTCAAATGTCCGTCCGACCGTACGTTCAGACTGGGTAAATCCCGGCCGCTCCGCATTGGTGCTGTCCGACATCAGCGCCAGTACGCCTTTCTTTCCAATCTCGGCAAAGCGCTGCAGATCAATCGCGTCACCGAATACCGGCGTGTAATCCACCTTAAAGTCTCCCGTATGAACAACAATCCCCGCCGGTGAGTAAATGGCAAGCGCAGACGCATCCTGAATGCTGTGGTTTGTTTTGATAAATTCAATTCGGAATTTCCCGAGATTAATAGACTGGCCGTGGCGTACGACTTTCCGCTTCGTACTCCTCATCAGATTGTGTTCTTTTAACTTGTTTTCGATAATGCCCATCGTAAGTTTTGTCGTGTAAATTGGAAGATTAAGTTCTTTCAATACATACGGCAGCGCTCCGATATGGTCTTCATGTCCGTGGGTAATCACAAACCCTTTCACTTTTGAAATATTATCTCTTAAATAGGTGACATCCGGTATCACAAGATCAATTCCCAGCATGTCGTCCTCCGGGAATGCAAGACCGCAGTCTACCACAATAATACTGTCTTCATATTCGAAGGCAGTAATGTTCATTCCGATCTGCTCCAGTCCGCCTATCGGAATGATACGCAATTTTGAATTGTTCGTTTTTTTCAAATCTACACCTCCATGATTTTATTTTCCGTCCATTCATTCTCTGACTGGTAATAAGATCCGCAAAAAGCTACAGTTCGATCCCCACATCTTCCAGAAGTTCTTCAAACACTTTCGATACTGCCTGAAGTTCCACTTCGTCTTCTACGATCTCATACAGGGAGTCCTCCCCTTCGCTATTGCTTTTATCTTTTAAAATCAGACATTCCGCATCTCCCTCTTCTTTATCCGTCACAAGAATATAGGAAATTCCCCTGATTTTTGTCTGTTCCAAAACATAGAATGCTGCCGGCTGATCCGAACCTTCCGGCATAAACATAATTTTCTCCATTCTAAACTCCTCTCATACCAACGGAATCCAGATATCCCTGCAGTATGAAAACTGCTGCAATTTTATCTATATAGAGTTTCCTGTTTTCCCGGCGCACGCCGCTTTCCATCAGTACTTTCTCAGCAGAGACTGTCGTGAGCCTCTCATCCCATAATTCCACCTCAAGCCCGGTCCGTCTCTCAAGCATTTCCTTAAACGCGAGTGTCTTCTCGGCACGCTCTCCGATATCATTATTCATGTGTTTCGGGAATCCAAGCACAATTTTTTCCACCTTAAAATCTCCGGCAAGTGTCTCGATCCTCGCCAGTGTCTTTCTCAGCTTGTTCTCCTGCGTCCTAGTAATTGTTTCGACCCCCTGGGCAGTCAGACCTAAAGGATCGCTCACAGCGACTCCTACGGTCTTCGCGCCAAAGTCCAATCCCATTACTCTCATCGTTACTCCCAGCCATTGTGCTCAATATATGCTTTGAGCATCTCTTCGACCAGTTCATCTCGTTCCATCTTCATGACAAGACTTCTTGCACCGTTATGGCTTGTGATATAAGTCGGGTCTCCGGACATGATATAACCAACCATCTGGTTGACCGGATTGTATCCTTTCTCACGCAAAGCCTTATAAACGATCTCAAGAATATCCTTTGCCTGAATCTGCGGGCCCTGGCCCACCTGGAAAAACTGTGTGTTTGATAAATCTTTCATCGTTGCGACCTCCAATACTACTACTCTATTCTAATATAATCCCATCTAAAATTCAATCCATAATTTGAGAATGATTCTCAATAGTCATTTCCAGAATCTGATTTTCCCTCGTATTATCAGCCTTTACCGCAACTTTTACATATTCTTTTGTAAGGCCCGTCCGGTAAAGGACCCCGTCTTTTTCAAAGGTTTCCTCCAGAAGGACTTCTACCTGCTTTCCGATCATCTGATCTTCAAACTCTTTCTTTTTCTTTTTACAGAGATCAAGCAGGATCTGGCTTCTTTCCGCCTTTTTCTGTTCCGGCACCTGGTCCGGCATGGACGCCGCCTTTGTACCGTTTCTTCTGGAGTACTTAAACACATGAGTCTCATAAAATCCGACTTTTTCAATAAACGCCCTGGTCGTCTCGAACTCCTCCTGCGTCTCTCCCGGGAAGCCTACAATAACATCCGTTGTAATCGCCGGATGCTCAAAATACGTTCTTAAAATACCGCATTTTTCATAGTATTCTCTGCTCGTATAGTGTCTGTTCATTCTCTTTAGCGTTGCATCGCAGCCGCTCTGCATGGACAGATGGAAATGCGGGCAGACCTTTGGAAGCTTTGCAAGTTCTTTTGCGAATTTTTCTGTAATAATTCTCGGCTCGATCGAGCTTAAGCGTATTCTCCTGATTCCTTCTACTTTATGGATCTGCTGAATCAGGTAGAGAAGATCTTTTTTTTCTCCCTCCATAGTCACCCAGGAATCCAGATCCATCTTCGGATTCACAAAATCCACCCCGTAGGAACTTGCATGAATTCCGGTCAGAACTACTTCCTGATAGCCGGCATCCGCAAGCCGTTCCACTTCTTTTACGATTTCCTCCGGTTGTCTGCTGCGGATCCTGCCCCGCACATACGGGATAATACAGTACGTGCAGAACTGGTTGCATCCGTCCTGAATCTTGATGTAGGCTCTCGTATGGTCTCCGGCTGAATCCACGTAGAGTTCTTCAAACTCGCCGGTATGATTGATATCAATCACCGCCTTTATATCCTCATGCTGTTCATGTGCATGGAGAAGGCTGATCAGATTCTTTTTCTGATTGTTCCCGATCAGAATGTCGATTCCCTCAATCGCCTGTCCCGCTTCTTCCTGTGCCTGGACGTAGCATCCTGCCGCCACTATCACCGCCTCCGGATTCAGCTTTCTTGCACGGTGGAGCATCTGTCTGGATTTTCTGTCAGCAATATTTGTCACTGTGCAGGTATTGATTACATAAACATCCGCCTTCTCATGAAAAGGGACAATCTCATATCCATCTTCTTCAAGAAGTTTCTGCATGGCCTCTGTCTCATATCCGTTTACTTTGCATCCGAGATTATGAAGTGCCGCTTTTTTCATTTTTTCCTCAGTCCTTTTCTAAAATTTTATAAAATATGACGAAATTTCTTCCATTTCTTTGGCAAGTTGTTTCTTGACTTTTTAATTGTACTATCATAAGATATTGATATAAACAAAGAGAGAGGAGTGTGTTTCCAATGAAAACAGTAAAGATTTCATTAAACTCGATTGACAAAGTAAAATCATTTGTAAACGACATTACAAAATTTGATTACGATTTCGATTTAGTATCCGGCAGATACGTAATCGACGCAAAGTCCATTATGGGTATCTTCAGCCTGGATTTATCTAAACCGATTGATTTAAACATTCACGCTGATGCTGGCGTTGATGAAGTTTTAGAAGTTTTAAAACCTTATCTTGTTTAGATGAAATCGAATCCCCCACGTTGAGCGCGGGGGATTTTTTTATTCCATAAGAGAGTCAAAAGGACCCTCATTCACTCTGGAAACTTTTCCAATTCTCCTATGCTTCCACATCGATGACTTCTGTTGTGTCAAGCGCTTCCTGTACGAGACGGTCAATATCTTCCGACAGCCTTGTCTCAGAACGCTTGATCACATCCAATTTCGGCCTGGTCACCGGATGCTTTGCGACAAAGATCGTACAGCAGTCTTCGTACGGAAGAATCGAAGTCTCATAAGTATCAATCTTTTCTGAAATCTCTACGATTTCCTGCTTGTCAAATCCGATCAATGGGCGGTATACCGGAAGGGTACATACTTCATTTGTCACAAGAAGACTTTGCATCGTCTGACTTGCAACCTGTCCGATACTTTCCCCTGTGATCAGTCCCAGACAGCCATTTTCCTTTGCAATCGTCTCGGCAATCCGCATCATATATCTTCTCATAATGATCGTCAGCTCATCATGAGGACATTTATCATAGATGTAAAGCTGAATATCTGTAAAGTTGACAACATGGAGCCGGATCGGTCCGGTGTAAGCCGCCACCTTCTTTGCAAGATCCACTACCTTCTGTTTTGCCCGCTCGCTTGTGTACGGAGGTGCATGGAAATAAACCGCCTCAAGACCGACGCCTCTTTTTGCTACCATATAACCTGCAACCGGGCTGTCAATTCCTCCCGAGAGGAGCAGCATGGCACTGCCGTTTGTTCCGATCGGCATTCCGCCAGGCCCCGGTATGATGTGGGAATAAATATAAACCTCTTCCCGTACCTCCACGTTCAGGAGCACATCCGGATTGTGAACGTCCACCCGCATCTCCGGAAACGCATCCAGGATCGCTTCTCCCAGATCACAGTTCATCTCCATGGAGTTGACCGGGTAGGTCTTCTTTGCGCGCCTCGACTCCACTTTAAATGTCAGATTTTTGTCCGGATATGCTTCGTCCATGTATGCCACTACATCTTTTTTCAATTCTTCAAACTCTTTGACCTCTGTCCGGACAACCGGGCAGATGCCGACAATCCCGAATACCTTTTTCAGGCTCTCAACGGTCTCATCAAAGTCATAATATCCGTCGCAGTCCACATAAATGCGCCCCTGACATTTATGCACACGGAATGTTCCTTCTGTGTTGCGAAGAGCAAAGCGGATCTGACGCACCAGTGCGTCTTCAAACATGTAACGGTTCTTCCCTTTGATCGCAATCTCTCCGTATTTTATCAAAAACGTCTGAAATGTCATTTCTTTCTCCTTTATCTCCGTCTGTATCTTCTGAGCATCGGTATACAATTATATAATGTTTTCAGCGTATAGTCAATTTCTTCTTCTGTTGTAAATTCCGAAAGACTGAACCGCAGTGTCGCATCCAGATATTCACGCTCCACACCGATTCCCTTTAACACCCCGCTGATACCAGGATGATTTGAAGAACAGGCCGAGCCTGACGATACATAGATTCCTTTTTCTTCCAGTGTATGAAGCAGTACTTCACTCCGAATTCCGGCAATTCCGACACTGACAATATGCGGAGCGCTTGTTTCATCCGGCAGTCCGTGTACAGACACATGGTCCACCTGCCTGATTCCTTCTATGAAACGCTCTTTCAGTTTCCGCATCCGCGCCGTCTTTTCTTCCAGATCCGAATAAATCATTTTTGCAGCCAGAGCAAATCCCGCGATTCCCGGCACATTTTCCGTTCCGGACCGGATATTTTTCTGCTGTTCCCCTCCGAACACAATCGGACGGATTTTCACCTTGTCGCTGATATAAAGCGCTCCCATTCCTTTCGGTCCGTGAATCTTGTGGCTGCTGACTGTCAGGAGGTCGATTCCTTCTCTTTTTGGAAAAATTCTGTACTTTCCAAATCCCTGTACGGCATCCGAGTGGAAAATAATCTCCCTGTTGTATGCCTTCACAATGCCGGCCGCCTCCTTGACCGGCTGAACAGATCCGACCTCATTGTTTACATACATGATGGAAACAAGAATCGTCTCCTTGCAGAGTGCTTCCCGGAGCGCGGAGAGCTTCACTCTGCCGTACTGGTCCACCGGCAGGTAGGTGACCCGGAATCCTTCCTCGTCTTCCAGATACCGCATCGTATTTAAAATGGCCGGGTGTTCAATCGCCGTTGTAATCAGGTGGTTACCGCGTCTTTTGTATGCCCGTGCCGTCCCGATCAGCGCAAGATTATCGCTTTCTGTCCCTCCAGAAGTGAAGAAAATCTCCTTTTCCTGGACTTTCAGGATTTTCGCGAAAGTCTCCCTCGCGCTGCGGACATACTGCTCTGCTTCCATCCCTTTCCGGTGCAGGGATGACGGGTTTCCATAGTCCTCACACATCACCTTCCGGACCAGATCGCCGACCGCGTCAAATGCTTTTGTTGTTGCCGAATTGTCCAAATATACTTCCATCAGATCTTACCTTTCCGCCTTTTTTATTACCATATGATTTCTTCCGGATCTTGACACCGGTTTTATTCTTCCATCAGATACGAGAGAACAGAAAGTACAAATAGTCCCGCCGTCTCGGTACGCAGGATCCGTTTACCAAGTGTAATCGGAGCCGCCCCGGCCTCCGCCGCGGCTTTTTCTACTTCTTCCACTTCAAATCCGCCTTCTGGTCCGATAAAAATCCCTGCAGATTCTCCCTTTTTCAGTGACTGAAGCTGTTTTCTCGTCTCTTCCATTCCTTCGGCAAGCTCATACGGTATGAATACATGATCCAGTGTCCTGCCAAAGGCAAGTGCCTCCGAAAAGCTCATTACATCGTGAACCTCCGGTATCACTCCGCGTCCCGCCTGTTTTGCGGCGCTCTCGGCGATTGCCTGCCAGCGGTCCGTCTTCTTTTTTGCTTTCTTCGCGTCAAGCTTTACGACCGCCCTGCGGGTAGCCATCGGAACAATCTCGGATACACCAAGCTCCACAGCCTTCTGCACAATCCAGTCCATCTTGTCGCTTTTTGGCAGCCCCTGAAACAGGACAGTCCGGCAGGCCGGCTCCGTATCTGTATGATAAACCTCCAGGATCCCGGCCTGAACGGTATCCGCAGTCATTTCCCGGATCTCACACAAATATTTTTTATTATTGCCGTCGCTGATTTCAAGCTGTTCGCCCTTCTTCATGCGCAGCACATTCCGGATATGGTTCACATCGCTTCCGGTAATCGTAATCTCTTCTTCCTCCACCTGTTCCGGTGTCACAAAAAAATGCTGCATGCTGGTTACTCTCCCGCCTTTTCCAGCGGTTTTCTCGCTGTGACGCAGACCCATTCTCCCTGACAGGTTACATCAAGAAGTTCCAGTCCTGCATCACTTACCGCCTGCTTTACAACTTCTTCCTTGTCATCAATGATGCCGCTTGTAATATAAATTCCGCCCGGTTTCAGCTGGTTTACAATCACCGGAGTCAGGGCGACAAGGACATCCGCAAGAATATTTGCCGCAACAATATCGTATTTTTCATATCCGACACGGTCCTGAATTTCTTTATCATCGATGATATTTCCGATCATGACCTCATAGCGATCTTTTGACACCCCGTTTTCTTTCATGTTTTCGTGAGTGGCGTCAATCGCGCACGGATCCAGATCCGTTCCTACGGAATAGTCTGCGCCAAATTTCAGTGCCAGCATGCCGAGAATTCCGCTTCCGCATCCTACATCCAGAATTCGTGTGGTATCTGTCACATACTTTTTAATCTGCCGGATGCACAGCTGTGTTGTCTCATGCATCCCGGTTCCAAACGCGGTTCCCGGATCGATATGGATAATCATCTTTCCTTCATCTTCCGGCTTTACGTCTTCCCAGGACGGAATAATCAGGATATCATCCACGTAAAACTGATGGAAATACTGTTTCCAGTTATTGACCCAGTCCACATCCTCGGTCTGGGATTCCTCGATCGTGCAAGGTCCCAGATCCATGAATTCTCTCATTTCGTCCAGTTCATTTCTGACTTTCTCAAGAACTGCTTCTTTGTCCTCGCTCTCTTCCAGATAAAAACTTAAATACGCCACGCCGTCATCCAGTGCGGTCTCCGGCAGAATGTCAACAAACATCTGCTCCTTTTCTTTCTGTGTAAGCGGAACCTTGTCCTCGATCTCCACGCCCTCGATTCCGATGTCCGTAAGAATACTACTGACAACATCCTCCGCCTGAGTTGTCGTCTGTAGTCTGAATTTATTCCATTTCATTTGATTTTTGTCTCCTTTTTTGCTCTTGCGTTTTCCATCCTGCGTTTCAGTTTCAGCCAGGCAAGAAGCAGAATGGCCGCATGATCAGATGCCACATGGCCGCGGTCCCGGATGACAGTCTCTTCTTTTCGGATCAATTCCCCGGTTTCCCGGAGACAGACCAAAGGTTTCAACAGAAGCTTCCGTTCCGGATTAGAAAGCTCCATCGCATAGAAGCTCCCTTCTTCTGTCTCTTTTTCGCTGACATCAATTGTAAACCAGGCCGCATCCTTCGCATCATCGCCTGCCTGTGCTTTCACATCTTCCAGCCGGACAAGAGCCATAAATGCAGTAGTGATCACTCTCGCTCTCGGGTCTCTTCTGACATCCCCGAAGGCCCGGATCTGCTCTGTCTCGACTCCTTCAATATGTGTCTCTTCATAAAGTTCCCGTTTTGCGGATTCTTCCAGATCTTCATAAAGATCGATAAACCCGCCAGGCAGTGCCCAGTCTCCGATACTCGGATGATTCTTTCTCCGGATCAGGAGGACTTTCAGGTCCTCTGCCCGATCCGGTTCTGTTCCGGAATACCCGAATACTGCCATGTCCACCGTACAGCATGGATTTTTGTATTTGTAAGGATCATACTTTTCCAGAAACGCTTCCAGTGATTCTCCCTTTTCGTTTCTGCTTCCATCTCCGCGGAATGCTTCGATGTCTTCAAAAAAAGCCGGCATCTGTTCACCTACTTTCGTTTATTTACACCCTTCTCCTACCATGATATCGATAATTTCGACATTGGTCTCCCTCATGCCTTCTTTTCCAAGACGTCCGATATTCTTGATCGTCTCATCAACGCCTTTCGTCACGATACCATCGCCTGCATAGAACTGCTGTCCGCATTTGTACATATTATATCCAAGAATTCCCGCCTCCACGGAGGACGCAATCTTTGCCGCGCAGGATGCCTTTGCTCCGTCACAGACAATTCCGGATACGATTGCAAGTGCGTTGACTACCGTATGCGCAATTTCTTCATATCCGCCTCCATGCAGATAGGCGATTCCGGCTCCTGCCGCCGCACCTGCGCAGACTGCCCCACAGTATGCGGACAATCTTCCGATTCCGGTCTTCTGATGGATTGCCACAAGGTTTGACAACGTCAGTGCCCGGTACAGCTTTTCCTCCCCGGAATTCAGTTCTTTAGCATATTCAATCACCGGAAGAGAGCAGGTCATTCCCTGATTGCCGCTTCCTGAATTAATGATTACCGGAAGTTCACATCCGTTCATTCTCGCGTCAGATCCTGCTGCTGCCATCGCTTTTGCCCGGACACGAATATTGTCCCCTTCCATTTCGAGAAGAACACTTCCGATATTTGCACCATAGTTTCCTTTTAATCCCTCCTGTGCAATCGCCGTATTATACCGGATCTGGCGTCCGATCACTTCTCTGACATCTTCGATGTCCACGGTTTCTGCAAAATCCAGAATATCTTTCATATTCAAAAGAGAACGGTCCGTCAGTCCCTCTTCTTTCTCGCCTTCTACCTTTTCCTCAAAAAGTACCTGTCCGTCTTTTTCAATCAGTACGATGTTTGTATGATAGTTCGCGATCCGTACTGTCGCGCTGGATTCCCCTTTTGTCTCTGTTACAATGATGTCAAAAGTGATGCCGTTATCCACGTATTCTACGGAAATATCCGTGTTCTTAAGGAAGTCTTTCATCTCCTCAATCTGTTCTTGTGATACTTCTGCGATGACTTCCAGTTCTTTTTCCGGTTTTCCTGCAATGATTCCGGCTGCCGCTGCCGCCGGGATTCCTTTGAGATGATCTGTGTTCGGTACAATGACCGATTTTACATTTTTAATAATACTTCCGCTTGCGCCGATCTTCACTGTATCCGGTTTTACCCCAAGGACTTCTCTTGCCTTCGCTGCCGCATAGGCCAGTGCGATCGGCTCCGTACATCCCATTGCCGGTACCAGCTCTTCCTTTAAAATCTGCACATACGCTCCATACTTTACATTCTCTTTTTTCATCGTCTCATCCTCTCTTTTCTTATGTTTTATGCTTTCCCCAGCAGGTAGTCAATAAACTGCTGTGCTGTTCTTCCTGATCTGCCGCCGTGGGTCATCTCCCATTGATTTGCCTGCAGCAGAAGTTCGTTTTCCTCCATCTGAATGCCGTTACGCTTCGCAAGTTCGAGAACAATATTCTGGAACTCCTTCTTATCCGGACCGACAAAAAAGATTGATACCCCAAATCTTGCCACAAGGGACAGCTTCTCCTGTACCGTATCCGATGTGTGAAGATCATCATCTCTTCTGTCATTTTTATCGCTCCACTGTTCCCGTACCAGATGTCTTCTGTTGGATGTGGCATAGATCAGAACGTTATCCGGCTTACGCTCCAGACCGCCTTCAATCACCGCTTTCAGATATTTATATTCAATCTCAAATTCTTCGAAAGAAAGATCATCCATGTAAATGATAAACTTGTAATTCCTGTTTTTGATCTGGGCAATGATATCATTGAGATCCTGGAACTGGTGCTTGTACACTTCGATCATACGCAGTCCTTCTTCATAGTACTGGTTCAGAATTGCCTTGATGGAAGTGGACTTTCCGGTTCCCGCGTCCCCAAACAGCAGGCAGTTATTCGCCTTTCTTCCCCGTACAAAAGCCTCTGTATTTTCAATCAGCTTCTTCTTTGGGATCTCATATCCTACCAGATCATCCAGTCTGACATGGGCAATCTTGGTAATCGGAACAATCCTGGCACCCCCTTCAGTATGTTCGACCCGAAAAGCCTTGTGAAGCCCGAATTTCCCTACCCCGAACTCCTTGTAAAACTGGGTCATGACTGTTTTAAATTCTTCCGGCGAAGAAGTCCCTGCAAGGTGGACAGCCAACGTGCAGATCCGGTCTCTTACCCTACGGTTGTAGACATGTCCTTCCTGCCTCGTTCCCTGATAGTCAAATAAAATCCTGTGGGCTTTCGTGCCTAGTTTCTCACCGAGCCCCTTTACATCATAGTCAAACAGCTCCTTCATAATCGCGAAATCATGCAGCGCCACGTCATTGACACTTCCCTCAACCGCTCCCCGGATCTCGCAGGCTGTGCTGTAGGCATTTTCGTCGTTAACGAGCAGAAATGTCAGATAGGTATGCCACAGATTTCCCTCCAGACCATGCTGTTCCGAAAGCTCAAGGATCTTATTGACACATTCAAAGAACAGATTTTTCAGATCCTCCGGATTATAATAATCACTTCCCGCATGCTCCATCAGAAAAGTCATATCCTGGAGAATCCGACCATATTCCATATTTCTGTAAATCATCAGTTCGTTTGTATGCATCTTCTCTTCCTTCTTTTCTGTTTTCTAGTAGTTCCCCAGTATTTTCATGCTCTTCGTCTCTTCACGCAGTCCCCGGATCGCGTTTTTCACGCCTCCGTCTGCCAGATTCCCCTCAAAGTCCACGAAAAAGCGGTATTCCCAAGGCCTGTCCTCGATCGGCCGTGATTCGATCTTTGTCATATTGAGATCGTTGTAGATAAAGTGGGACATTATCTGATAAAGCGAGCCGCTCTCGTGCGGAAGTTCAAAACAGATACTGATCTTGTCCGCATGCTCCAGAAAAATCTTCTGGTTGGTCACAATAATAAAGCGGGTGGAATTATGACGGTTGTCGTTGACCTGCTCCCGCAGAATTTCCAGTCCGTACAAAGAAGCCGCGTAGGCGCTGCAGATTGCCGCATGGTGCACATCCTGCTCCTCCACAATCTTGCGTGCCGCAACCGCAGTATTCGGTACGCTGATCTTCTCCATTGCAGGATGGTCATACAGATATTTCTCACACTGCATCAGCCCCTGCGGATGGGAATAGACTCTTGTGATCTCATCCTCTTTGCTCCCCTTCAGTCCCGCAAGTACATGGCTGACCGGAAGCACGGTCTCTCCCACGATATAATTTTCATATTCTACAAGCAGATCGTATACCTCATTCACTGCGCCTGCTGAAGAATTCTCAATCGGGAGCACGGCAAAATCCGCTGCTCCATCCTCGATGGCGTCCATCGCATCTTTCCAGGTACGTACATGATAACTGTTGACTTCATCTCCGAAATACTGCTTCAGCGCCGCCTCACTGTAGGCTCCCTCCACTCCCTGGAATACAATCCGTGAATTCTTTACATCCAGCTCTTTTACTTCTATAAACGGAAGTCTCCCCGTTGTCCCGCAGGCGGAAAGTTTCTGATATTGAAGTTTCCTGCTGACCGACATCAGAAGGGTAAACAGCTCCTGTACTCCTTTCTTGTTGTACGCATGCTCCACCCGGGATGCTGCTTTTAGCAGCTTCTCCTGCTCCCTTGCCCGGTCATAGACTTTTCTTCCATTTTCAATCTTATAGTCTGCAACTAAAGAACAGACTTCCATCCGTTTTTCAAATAAAGCGATGATCTGCTCATCAAGACAATCCAGCTCACCGCGCAGTTCCTCTAACGATGCCATCTGCTTCCTCCTTCGCTTAAACTCTTCCATATTATAATACATTTCTTCTGCAAAATCTACGTTCATATTTGAATTGGCTGTTGAAAACAAGATCAATTTATTATATATTATTAGGAGAGCTAGGTAGCAAGAGGAGGATGTTATATGAGACACTTAATGAGTCCGCTGGACTTTTCCGTGGAAGAACTGGACAAGCTTTTAGATCTTGCCAATGATATTGAAAATAATCCAGCGAAATATGCACATGCCTGTGCAGGAAAAAAATTAGCAACATTGTTTTATGAGCCAAGTACCCGTACCCGTTTAAGTCATGAAGCTGCCATGTTAAACCTGGGCGGAAGTGTTCTTGGCTTTTCTTCTGCCGATTCGAGTTCCGCTGCAAAGGGGGAAAGTGTATCGGACACGATTCGGACTGTGGCATGCTATGCTGACATCGTTGCGATGCGTCATCCAAAGGAAGGCGCTCCGATGGTAGCCGCTGCCCATTCTTCTATTCCGATTATCAATGCCGGTGACGGGGGACACCAGCATCCGACCCAGACGCTGACGGACCTTCTGACGATCCGTTCTTTAAAAGGGCGTCTTAACAACCTGACAATCGGTCTTTGCGGAGATCTGAAGTTCGGGCGTACTGTTCATTCTCTGATTCAGGCACTTGTCCGTTATGACAATCTGAACTTTGTACTGATCTCCCCTGAGGAGCTGCGTCTTCCAACCTACATCCGCCACGATGTACTGAGACGCAACAATGTCCCATACAAAGAGGTTGTCCGTATGGAAGAAGCACTTCCGGATCTGGACATCCTTTACATGACCCGTGTTCAGAAAGAACGTTTCTTCAACGAGGAAGACTATGTCCGTATGAAAGACTTCTACATTCTGGACAAGAAAAAGATGGAACTTGCCAGCAAGGATATGCTTGTGCTCCACCCGCTCCCGAGAGTAAATGAGATCTCCGTGGAAGTGGATGACGATCCACGCGCCGTTTATTTCAAGCAGGCCAAATACGGTGTTTATGTACGGATGGCACTGATTCTTACTCTTCTCGACATCCATGTCGACTGATCTGCAAATCTGGAAAGGAGCTAATTATGGTTAAAAATACATTGAATATCGGAAGAATCTCCGAAGGCTTTGTACTGGATCATATCCAGGCAGGAAAAAGTATGGATATTTACAAATATCTGCGTCTCGACAAGCTGGACTGCTGTGTCGCGATTATCAAGAACGCAAAAAGCAACAAGATGGGGAAGAAGGACATCATCAAGATTGAGTGTCCGCTGGAGATGATCGATCTGGACATCCTTGGTTTCATCGATCACAATATTACGGTAAACATCATTGAGAATGAAAAAATTGTAGATAAAATGTCTCTGAAGCTTCCGAAAAAAATCACCAATGTGATCCGCTGCAAGAATCCGCGCTGCATCACTTCCATCGAGCAGGAGCTGGATCATGTATTTATTCTGACGGATCCGGAACGTGAAGAGTACCGCTGCAAATACTGCGAAGAAAAGTATCATAGAAAATAAACTGCCGGGAGGGCTGATGCCCTCCCGGTTCTTTTTATCCATATTTTAGGTGTGCGTGTTAAAATGCCACGTTTTGTTGCATATCTTGACTTTCTTTTTTCCTCCCTTTTTATATAAAGGTTATGTAAGCTTCCGGCCAACCAAGGAGGAAACAAAGATGACAACATCAAATATGGAAGAAAAATTAAGTATCTTTCTGAAAAGCATCGGAATTTCAGGGAGATACAAAGGCTTTTACTATCTGAAGGAGGCCGTCTTTCTTGTAATGGAAGACGAGCATTGTCTGTGTAACATCCAAAAGGAAATCTACCGGCCGATTGCCGAAATGTATCACGTCTCTGTCCCAAGTATCGCGAGGGCGATCCGCACTGTCTGCCAGATAGCGGCCGCCAACGAAGCGCAGCTCCGGGCCTTCTTTCCCGGATTTCTTTCTCACGGTACTCTTTACCCAAAAGAACTGATTGAAATGGCAGCTGATTATCTGCGCTATCAATAAAAACTGCTGTCGCATAAACGGAATCTATCATTCTGCCGGAAAGCTTATAAAAAGGGTGCGGTTTAAGCACCGCACCCTTTTTTTGCTTTCTGTATAAACGGCAGGCAAGACGATAAGCCGGGTTATGTCTTGAACAGTCATCTATCTAGCTCCTGCGTCGCCGCGGGAGTCCATCAACCCACCTAAAACACGACGGGCCGCCGTATCGTTTTCATTCGGTCTTTCTTCGGATGGGGTTTACATGTGCCTCTTCTGTTACCAGAAAAGCGGTAGTCTCTTACACTGCCTTTCCACCCTTACCGCATAAGCGGCGGTTTATTTCTGTTGCACTATCCTTGGAGTCGCCTCCACCGGACGTTATCCGGCATCCTGCCCTGTGAAGCCCGGACTTTCCTCGTCTGCACCCTTTCGGGATTCGCAGCCGCGACTGTTTATCTTACCTGCACCTGTAATACAATATCACACTTGGCCTTCACTTGCAAGTCCTTCATCAACGATCCGGTCCTCACCGTCCGCTGCCGTTGTCGCAAGTTCGTCACATCGTTCATTCTGCGGGTGGCCGTCATGCCCTTTTACCCAGATCAATGTCATCTTGTGCGGCTTTGCCGCCTCCAAAAGCCGTTTCCAGAGATCGATGTTTTTGACCGGCTCATTTTTCCCTCGCTTCCAGCCCTTCCGGATCCAGTTGTCAATCCAGTGCTGATTAAACGCATCCACTACATATTTGGAATCCGAATAGATTTCCACTTCACAGGGCCTGTTCAGCGCTTCCAGTCCGGCAATGACTGCCATCAGCTCCATCCGGTTGTTAGTTGTCTTTTCATACCCCTGGGAAAGCTCCCGTATATGGGTCTGTCCTTTCGGATCGGTATAGGAGAGAATCGTTCCATATCCTCCCGGTCCGTCCGGATTTCCTCTTGCCGCACCGTCCGTATAGATTTTTACAAGCATTGTTATTCTCCCTTCCGTTCCTTGATCTCCACAGTCTGTCCTTCCTCCCATACGCGGTGAATCCGGTTCCGGTAGCCCGAGGAAATTTCTGAAGTCAGCAGACGGTCTGTCAGCCCATAATCCTTCCACATGTGCATCGGGAAGACATGCTCTGCCCTCACATTTCTCATGAAATAATCAATGCCGGAAAATGCCGCTCCGCCCTGTCTTGGATCCAGAACGACAAACGCCAGATCGATCTTCTTTCGTGCAAGCTTTTTGATTTCCTTCTGGTAATTTTTACGCATACTGCGGTTATAGTCAATACTCTCGCCTTCCCAGTGCCACCAGTTCAGATCACCTGCATGATAAATTCTCTTGTCACGGAAGGCAACGAGAAAAGCAACGCCTTCATCCGTAGAACGAAGCGTCTCTATTTTCAGCGTTCCGATCTTTATTTTTTTATCCGGAGGCAGAAAAATCCGGTTGGGAGCAGGATCCGCCTCCACGTCATCCGACAGAATGTACTGGATCTTCGGATGCTCTTTCTCCCACTCAAAAATTACCGGATTGAAGTGGTCGCTGTGGCGGTGGCTCACAAAAACATACATCTGTTTATCGGCCTCTGTCTCAGGCAGCTTCCCCTTATAGTAATCAAAAACATACATTGCACGTTCATCTTCTACTGTAAATCCACTGTGATACAGATAAGTGACTTTCATTTGGGTCTTTTCTCTCCTTTCAGCATGTCCTGTATCTTTTTTCGTATCTGTTTTACCTTTCTGTGGTCGCTTCCGTCCCCTGCAATTCCGATTACAATCTCCTCATCCCGCAGTACAGACGGGAAGAAGAAATCACACATGGAAGCGTCCGATGCGTTATTCACCAGAATTCCTTTTCCCCTGCATATCTGAACAATCTCTGCGTTTGTTTCGTTTTCATCCGTTGCCGCAAACACAAGAAACTCCCGACCGGTCAGCACATCCTTTTCAAACCGCCTGCTCTCGTACCGGACCTTTCCGTCCAGAATCCATCCTCTGAGAGGATCTTTCAGCTCATCCTCTCTTTCCGGAGCGCACATCCGGATGCTGCAGCCAAAAGGAAGAAGGATGCCGGCTCTCCGGACCGCGATATTCCCGGCGCCGACAATCAGGATCTCTCTGCCGCACAGACTCAAAAAGAGCGGAAACCGCGGATATTTTTCCCTGCTCATTTGATCCTGATCCCGATCCCTGCCATGACACGGTAGACTTCCCCGGCCTCTTTTGCCAGCCGGCATCCGACACGTCCTGCAGCCTCTCTCCATGCCCGCTCCTCCCGGTCCGTCGGAACAATCCCGTTTCCGATTTCATCCATCAGAACAACTGCATCCGGATGACTCTCAATAAACTGCCCGGTGTACGCTGCTGGATCCCTGTTCTCCCGGATGCACTGTAAAATCTGTTCTTCAAAATGTACGATGATCTCCCGGTCCGGGTACTGTGCTCTGGCATACTCTGTCTTTCCCTGAAAGCTTCCGCCCGTAATCATTATCATATCCGCTCTCCTTCTTTCTCTAACAGATCAAGTATACCACAAAGAGGCCTGTACGTTCATCAAGTTTTTCAACTTTTTGCGTACAGGCCCATTTATCCGGTTTAGATAATGATACAGACAATCCCTCCATTGCTGTCGTTTACAATTTTCTGCATCGTATCCTGAAGTTTTCCCTGACATTCGTCATTGATCATCGTAATCTTATGCCGCATTCCGTCCATCACAAGTTCCTCGATTGTTTTTCCAAAAATGTTGGTTTCCCAGACTCCTCCTTCCTGCTCTTTCGCATCTTTGATGTACCGCAGGATATCCTGAGCCTGCTGCTCGTTGCCCACAATCGGCGCGATCTCCGTTTCAATATTGGCCCGTATCATGTGAATCGACGGTGCCTCCGAATGGATCTTCACCCCGTACTTGCTGCCCTGCTTGATGATCTCCGGATCTGTAAGGGAAATCTCCTCTTTCTTCGGACTCACCACTCCATACCCCTTTGCCCTGACACTGTCCATAGCATCTTTGACATTGGCATACTCCTCCTGAAGGGCGGACATTTCCTTCATGGCCCTAAGGAGTTCGTACTCATTCTGTATCTTCATGTTTGTCATCTCACTGAGCATTTCATAATAGTATTTCTCGTAAACACGGATTTCCATCCGGATACATCCGGTATCCATCGCAATATGATCCACACGGACACTTTCGATATATGTATCATCCGGCTGTTCGATTCCTCCGATAAAATCCCGGATTTCCGTCTTTTCCTCCATCAAGTCTCTGATATAGGATACCATTTCTTCCTTGATTCTATGGCTTCGCGGCAGCATTTCCACCCATTTTGGTATATAAAATTCCATCTCGGAAACCGGGAATTCAAACAGGATCTCCTCCATCATCCGATGGATATCCTCCTCTTTCAGCTGCTCACAATTGACCGGCATCGCCGCCACCTGATAGGACTCCTGGATCTCTTTTACGGTCTCTGACGCTTCCTTCCCGTAAGGCCTTGCTGAATTTACCAGAACGAGAAAGGGTTTCCCGATATCTTTCAGTTCCCGGATGGTCTTTCCTTCCGGGTCCCGGTACGCTTCTCTTGGGATCTCTCCGATCGTTCCATCCGTTGTCACTACAATTCCGATAGTGGCATGATCATGAATCACCTTCCTTGTTCCGATTCCGGCTGCTTTTGTAAACGGAATCTCATAGTCAAACCACGGTGTTTTAACTTTGCGTTCCTCCCCGTCTTCGATATGCCCTTTTGCCCCTTCTGTCATATATCCGACACAGTCGATCAGCCGGACCCGAACCCGGACATCATCTGAAAGTGTAATCTCCGCCGCCTCTTTTGGAATAAATTTAGGTTCTGTTGTCATAATGGTTTTTCCGGAAGAGGACTGTGGCAGTTCATCCATTGTCCTCGCCCGCTGATTTTCATCATTCATATGCGGGAGAACCAGAAGATCCATAAACCGTTTGATAAACGTGGACTTTCCGGTCCTTACCGGACCTACAACCCCGAAATAGATTTCCCCGTTTGTTCTGACCTGCATATCATGATAAAGCTGAAAATTCTCCATGAAAATACCCCCTTGCAATGCTGATACCAATGTATGCCTGCAAGGAGGTATTTAGACCTGTTTTATTTTGTATCTGTATCTTCTTCTCCCCAAGGAAGGGCACTGTGTTCTTCTTTCCGGTCACGAAGCATCAGCTCTTTGACCGCCTCGGCCGGACTCTTTCCTTCAAAGAGCACCTGATTGACCTGTTCTACAATCGGCATGGAAATCCGGTACTGCCCGGCAAGCTGCTTTGCCGCTTTTGCAGAGTAGACGCCTTCAACTACCATTTTGACCTCATCCATGGCTTCCTGCATCGTCCTTCCCTGTCCTATCAGATATCCTGCCTTCCGGTTCCGGCTGTGGACACTTGCACAGGTCACAATCAGATCACCGATTCCTGTCAGCCCGGTAAAGGTTTCGATCTTTCCGCCCATCTTTACTCCCAGACGTGCAATCTCAGCAATCCCCCTTGTGATCAGAGCGGCTTTTGTATTGTCGCCGTATCCAAGGCCATCCGCAATACCGGCGGCAAGAGCAATGACATTTTTCAAAGATCCTCCCAGTTCGATGCCTTTGATATCCGGACTTGTATACACACGGAACACTTCGCTCATAAATGCTTTCTGAAGGTACTCTGCCGTCTCTCTTGTTTTTGCACCGACTACACATGTGGTAGGCAGACCCTTTCCTACTTCTTCCGCATGGCTTGGTCCCGAAAGAACCGCCACGTCCGCCTGAGGCACTTCTTCCTCAATCTGCTCGCTCAATGTCATCAACGTCTTTTCCTCGATCCCCTTTGCCACATTGACAAGGATCTGTCCCTCTTTCACATAAGGACACATCCTCTGAGCCGTCGATCTCGTAAATGGTGACGGAACGGCAAGCACTACAAAGTCCTTTCCTTCAATGCCTTCCCGGATCTCATTTGTGAAACGGATACCGTCCTGAAGCTTCACCCCCGGAAGTTTGGACTTGTGTTCCCGCTCTCTGTCAAGCATCTCCACCTCTTTCGCGTCGATAGACCAGACAGTCACCTCATGTCTATTGTTTGTCAGAAGCCATGAAATCGCCGTTCCCCAGCTGCCGGCTCCCATAATTCCAACTTTTGCCATACTGTGCCTCCTATTTTTTCTTTCCGATGCTGATTTTATTTTCTGTGCCGCTTAACAGTCTCTGAATATTCGCTCTGTGCTTCCAGATTGCAAGAACTGCAAGAAATGCTGCCACCACATACATCTCATGGAGATATGGCGCAGCCATACCGTAGCTTCCTGTCTGTCCGCGGAATACGACACCTGCAAAGAAAATCAGAACGACCGCAATCGAACCAACGGAAACATATTTTGTTACTGCTACTATTGTAACAAATACCACGATCGCAATCAAGCAGATCCAGACATTCGTAAGGGCGGCCAGAAGTCCTGCCATGGCCGCAATTCCTTTTCCTCCTTTGAATTTCAGATAGAACGGGAAATTATGTCCAAGCACTGCTCCCATTCCGGCATAAATAGAAAGAAGAGGAAGAATGTCTCCATGTGTTTCTCCAAAAATCAGCCGTACTGCCAGAACGGCAAAAATACACTTAAAGGAATCCCCCAAAAACGTACACGCTCCCGCTTTGACCCCGAGTGTTCTCAGCGCATTTGTAGAACCGGCATTTCCGCTCCCCATTTTCCGGATATCCACATGCTGCAGTCTCCCGTAAATATATCCTGTCTGGAAAAGCCCGAAAACATACCCGATCAAAATACACACGATCCGTTCCATGACCTTACTTCTCCTTTTCCTTTCTTTCTCTGATAAAGAATTTCAGTGAAGTTCCCCGGAAACCGAATGCCTCCCTGATCTTGTTCTCCAGATATCTTGTATAAGAAAAATGCATCAGTTCCTTATCGTTGACAAAAATCACAAAAGTAGGCGGTTTGACAGATACCTGTGTAATATAGTAAAGTTTCAGGCGTTTTCCTTTATCAGAAGGCGGCTGCTGCATGGCAACTGCCTCTGTCATGATCTCATTCAGCACGCCTGTCGCAATCCGCAGGGACTGATTTTCAATCACCATATCGATCATATCAAAGAGCTTCTGAATCCTCTGCCCTGTCTTTGCCGAAATATACATGATCTCCGCATACGGCATATAGGACAGTACATTCCTGATCTTTCCTTCATATTCACGCATGGTCCGGTCGTTTTTCTCGATCGCGTCCCATTTATTGACTACAATAATGATTCCCTTGCCGCGCTCATGCGCGATTCCGGCGATTTTGGCATCCTGCTCGGTTACACCTTCCACTGCATCAATCACCATCAAAACAACATCTGCTCTTTCTACCGCGGTTACGGTCCGGATAATACTGTACCGTTCCAGCTCTTCCTTGATCTTGCTCTTTCTGCGAAGACCTGCTGTATCAATGAATACATACTCTTTTCCGTTATGAACAATCTCCGTATCAATAGCATCCCGTGTTGTCCCTGCAATATCCGATACAATGACACGGTTCTCCCCGAGAAGTTTATTGATGATGGAGGATTTTCCGACATTTGGTTTTCCGACAATGGCAACCCGCGGTCTTTCGTCCTCCTCCTCTTCTTTGTCTTTTTCCGGGAAATACGCGACAACTGCGTCCAGAAGGTCTCCGATTCCAAGCCTGGAGGATGCAGATACCGGATTCGGGTCTCCGATTCCAAGATTATAAAATTCGTAGACGTCCGGCATAAATTTGTCAAAATTATCTACCTTGTTCACTGCAAGAATCACAGGCTTTTTCGCGCGGCGCAGCATATCTGCAACCTTGGAGTCTGCATCTACAAGCCCCTGTCTCACATCTGTAATAAAAATAATCACATCTGCCGTATCTATCGCAATCTGCGCCTGCTCCCGCATCTGTGAAAGGATAATATCCGAGCTGTCCGGCTCAATTCCTCCTGTATCAATCAATGTAAAGTCTCTGTCCAGCCAGGATACATCCGCATAAATACGGTCTCTTGTCACTCCCGGTGTGTCTTTGACAATCGAGATCATCTCCCCGGCCAGAACATTAAATAACGTAGACTTCCCGACATTCGGGCGTCCTACGATCGCAACTACTGGTTTACTCATCGTACCTCTCCTTTAAAACTGCATCGATAAAATCCTGTCCGCTTGATTTTACAATATCTATCTTCACTTGTAAAGTTTCTTCTAACTCCGAAACTGTCACATCGTCCAGGAAAACATCCTCTCCGCTTCTTAGCATATTGCACGGAAGCAGAAGCCTGTCCCCAAGTTCCTGCCCTTTCAGCTGTTTGATCAGATCCTGTCCGGTAATCAGGCCGGACACGGTAATGCTTTCTCCAAAAAACTCATTGCGGATCTTATATAGATGAACATCCAGATTCGGACATTTTTCTTTCATCCGCCTGATGAACTCATTCAGATAATCATAGGCAAGCGCTCCGGTTGCAATCGACAGGGACATCTTCCGGTCTGTCGGACGGATTTTCTGAAAGCCTTCTTCAAATTCATTCTGAAGAAGCCGGATCATGCCGACCCCGTTTTCCAGCTGCAGATATCCATCGTACCTGCTCTCCTCCGGCATTTCGTATCCTGCCAGGATGTACCATTCATCTCCGGCATGGATGAAATGATATCCGTATTCCTGATATACTTTTTCCTGCCACCGGTGGATCGTATCCAGCACTTTTCTTGCATCTTCTCTCGTAAACGGCTCCAGCGGGTAAAGTCCGTCGCGGTACTTGCTCAGCCCTACCGGCACGACCGATACACTCTGCAGCTTCGGAAGATATGCTGTCAGATCCTGTATCGTCCGCTCCAGTTCCTGACCGTCATTTAATCCCTTACAGAGTACAATCTGTCCATTCATCGTAATTCCCGCCTCATAAAGGCGGTCCACCTTCTTCAATGCTTCTCCCGCAAACCGGTTATGAAGCATTTTACATCGAAGTTCAGGATTTGTCGTATGGAAGGAAATATTGATCGGCTCCAGATGATAACGGGTGATCCGGTCAATATCATGGTCGCTCATATTTGTCAGCGTCACATAATTTCCCTGCAGAAAAGACAGTCTTGAATCGTCATCTTTGAAATACAGTGTTTCACGCATCCCCTTTGGCATCTGATCAATAAAACAGAAAACGCACTTGTTTCTGCAGGACCGGTACTCATCCATCAGACCCTGCTCAAAGGTCAGACCCAGATCCTCCTCATATTCTTTTTCTATCTCAAGTTCCCACTGCTCGCCGTCCGGCTTCTCAATCAGAACGAGAAGATTCTCATCATTGACATAGTAATGGTAATCAAAAACATCCTCGATTTCCTGACCGTTTATCGAAAGAAGCCTGTCCCCCGGTTCGATGCCCATCTCCCATGCAATACTTCCCTCTTCTACAGCCGAAACCAGATGTTCATGTCTTTTCCGCTGTTTTTCCATATCTCGTCTCCTTTTCCTCTTCATTTTCCTGCCTTTTTCATAATACTAAATTCCTTCCCAAAATGCAATTTTTTCTATTCCTTTCTTGCCATACCTATAAAAAAATGTTATAAATGGATTGAGATTACGGCTGATGCCGCGTCTTAATTCCATGTTTTCTTACATAGGAGGGTTTATGACAAATATAAAAATGTTAGAGCAGGTGCTTCCGACAGCTCCGCTTAAAATCGCCGCGCTCAAGAGCTGCGAAACTCTTGGGAAGAAGGTCAACGACCATATTGTCGGATTTCGCAAGGAATCCCTTAAAAAATATGTAGATTCCGCACTTTTCGCATCCTATAAATGCGAAAATTATCTCATAGAGCACAGCTGCCCGCGTTTCGGTTCTGGTGAGGCAAAAGGCGTTCTGGGCGAATCGGTCCGCGGAAAAGATCTTTTTGTCATGGTCGATGTCTGCAACTACAGTCTGACCTATACAGTGAACGGTCATCTGAACCACATGTCGCCGGACGATCATTATCAGGATCTGAAACGTATCATATCCGCAGCAAACGGCAAAGCTCACAGATTAAATGTCATCATGCCGTTTCTTTACGAAAGCCGCCAGCACAAACGTACCAAACGCGAATCTCTGGACTGTGCCCAGGCACTGGAGGAACTGGTTGACATGGGAGTATCCAACATTATCACCTTTGATGCCCATGACCCGCGTGTGCAGAACGCGATTCCTCTGAAAGGCTTTGACAACTTCAATCCGCCTTATCAGTTTATCAAAGCGCTTCTGAAAGCGGAGCCTGACCTGAAGCTTGACAAGGATCATCTCATGATCATCAGCCCGGACGAGGGTGCGATGCATCGTGCAGTGTATTTTTCCAATGTTCTTGGCGTGGATATGGGAATGTTCTATAAAAGAAGAGATTACTCCACAATCGTAAATGGAAAAAATCCGATCGTTGCCCACGAATTTCTCGGTGATGATGTAAAGGGAAAGACCGCCATCATCGTAGATGACATGATCTCTTCCGGAGAAAGTATGCTGGATGTTGCAAGACAGATCAAAGACCGGGGCGCATCCCGGGTATTTGTCTGCACTACATTCGGACTCTTTACCGACGGGCTTGAGAAATTTGACGACTATTACCGGACAGGCTATATAGATCGTCTGATTACAACGAATCTGACCTATCTGCCGCCGGAGATCTATGAACGTCCATACTTCATCGAAGCAGACATGAGCAAATTCCTGGCAATCATCATCGATTCCATGAATCATGATATCGCCATCAGTTCTGTACTGAATCCGACAGACAAGATTCATGCACTGATCGCAGGCCGGAATGCTTAGGGTTCCGGAACCGAAAAACAAAATTCTTAAAAACACAGCAGGAAAGAGACTTCTTCCCTGCTGTATTTTTATACCATACGTTCATCTTCAAAAAATGACAAATCCGACGGATAAATGATGCTCTCTCCGATTTCTTTCAGAAGGATAAGCCTCAGACTGTTTTTAAAGTTTTTCTTATCCCGCTTCATGGCTTCTTTCAGTTCTGAGAGGTGCACGCCGCAGGAAACCGGAAGTCCGTAGCTTTCCAGAATCTTTCGGATCTCCCCGGCCGTTCCTTCCCGGGTCAGTCCCAGTTCTTCCGAGATCCGTGTGATCTGATACATGCCGATCGCAACCGCTTCCCCATGACTTTCTCTTTCATATGCGAACCTCTGCTCCACTGCATGTGCCAGCGTATGACCGAAATTAAGCAGCATCCTCTCTCCGGTATCAAACTGGTCTTCCTCCACCACCTGACGTTTGATATCCACACATCTTGTAATTACTTCCGTCAGATGATCCGCAAGTCCGTCAAAACTTCCGGCCCGCCTGAGCAGCGCAAAAAGCTCTGCATCCTTGATGCAGCCATACTTGATGACTTCTCCCATTCCGTCATGGATGTAACGCTCCGGAAGTGTTTTCAGCACATCCGGATCAATCAGGACTTTCTTTGGCTGATAGAATGCCCCTACAAGATTTTTGCCTTCTTTCAGGTCAACTGCTACTTTTCCTCCGACAGAGGAATCCACCTGAGCCAGCAGGGAAGTCGGAATCTGTACGAATGGAATTCCCCTCAGATACGTTGCCGCCGCAAATCCGGCCAGGTCTCCGACAACACCTCCTCCGAGGGCAACGATCAGGTCGCTTCTGGAAATTCCCGCCTCTAACAGTTGTGCATACACTCCCGGAAGGACATCAATACTTTTGGACGCCTCCCCATGTGGAAGAATGACTGCACTGCACTCCCAGTATTCTTTCAGCTGTTCCAGAAGGCTCTCTCCGTAAAATGCGTAAACACTGTCGTCAGAGATCACCGCGATTTTCTTCCCCTGATAAATCTCCCGGATTTCTTTGGCCGCTCTTTTTAATAGTCCTCTTTCAATCAAAATACGGTAACTGTCTTTTCCCAGATTAACATTCAATTCCATTTCTTCCGCCTGCCTTCTTCTACCAAGTTTTTTCTACAATCGGTGCAATCTTTCGAAGCTGTTTTAAAAGTTCCGCATACTTCTCCGGCTTTAAGGACTGACCTCCGTCGCACAGCGCGCAGTCCGGATTATTATGTACTTCAATCATCAGCCCGTCTGTGCCTGCTGCTACCGCCGCCTTTGCCATCGTATCTACCAGCCACCATTTGCCCCCGGCATGGCTCGGATCCACAACAACAGGAAGATGGGTCATCTTTTTCAGTACCGGAATAGCCTGAAGATCCAGTGTGTTTCTTGTATAAGTCTCAAAAGTCCGGACGCCCCGTTCACAGAGAATGACATTTTCATTTCCGGACGCCATGATATATTCCGCAGACATAATCCATTCCTCATAGGTAGCATTTAATCCGCGTTTCAAAAGGATCGGACGTCTGGTCTTCCCGAGCTGTTTCAGTAGGTCAAAATTCTGCATGTTTCTCGCCCCGATCTGAATCAGATCCACCTTCTCATCGAAAATATCAAGGTATTCTGCGGACATCAGCTCTGTCACAATCGGAAGGCCCGTTACTTCCTTCGCCTTACAGAGCATCTCCAGTCCTTCCAGTCCAAGTCCCTGGAAGGAATACGGGCTTGTACGCGGCTTGAATGCCCCGCCTCTTAACAAATTGGCTCCGGCGGCCTTGACTGCCTCTGCCACTTCAATTACCTGTTCCTCACTCTCCACTGAGCACGGGCCGGCAATCATCGCCATGTTTCCGCCTCCCACCTGGACACCGGATACATCCACAATGGTGTCCTCCGGGTGGAATGCACGGTTTGCAAGTTTATAAGGCTCCTGCACGTGCATGACTTTATCTACACTTTTATCCACCTCAAACAGGCGCGGATCAATTCTGACGGTATCACCGATACATCCGATAATCGTCATCTCTTCTCCCCGGACGACATGAGCCTCCAGACCTTTTGCCTCTACCATTTTTATTACCCGGTTCAAATTTTCTTCTGTTGTTCTTGGTTTCAGTACAATAATCATATGCTTCTCCTCCTGCTTTCTCACACTTTTCCTGACTTTGAAAATCACCTTGCAAAGGAAGTGTCCTGATTCTATAGGGAGTCCAAAGATCTTTTCTATAGAATAAAAAAGTCCTCTGATTTACTCAGAGGACGATACTGTCATCGTGGTTCCACCTCACTTTACAGCCATCTCACGATGACTGCCTCATCAGGTACGCTGTCTCCAGATATACCCTCGCAGATAACGGCTGCTGCCGGAAATGCCTACTAGTCTGTACATTCAGCACTCTACTCCAAGAGGAATTCAGTAACACTTTCTGTATCCCATTCCACCACACGGGACTCTCTGTAACATTCCATGATACTTACTACTTCTTTTCTTCGTATTTTCAAAGCAGATCTATGAAGTTGTTTCCATATTACTTCACATCTGCAGGTTTGTCAATACTTATTTTCCTGCCTCCGAAGAATCCTTCTTCACCGTCAGAGTACCGTCCTTCACCTCGATCCGGACTTTTCCTTTCCATTCACTCTCAAGGGAACTTTCCAGTTCTCCGGAAAGTCTGATCCGGATCGGAAATTCTCCAGCCTCACTGCCGTCCGCATCGCATTCTACCTCGTAATCACCGCCTTCGTTCAGATCATCCAGCAGATCCTGAACACGGTATCCCGCCTCTTTGCTCAGCCATGCTTCCTTTTCTTTCTTTCCCGTTCCGTCTGCGAACTCTGCTCCGGCTGATAATTCCGGCAGATTTTCTCCCTGGTAAATTGTTTCAGACCGTGCAGTCAGTACAATCAGCGTTTCTTCGTTCCGGTTGAACTGCGGCATAACTTTCACCAAAAGGAAAATCAGCAGACAAAAAACGACACCGGCTGCAAAAGCGGCCGGTACGTTCCATTTATTTCGTATTCTTTTTGTATGAAACAGATTTTTTTTCGTCTTTTTTCCAACAGAAAGAATGTTTCTCTTCATTCGTATCTGACCTCGATTCATATGTTATCCGTTACGATTATAGCGCACTTCTTTCCCGGATACAATGAAAGAGTTCTTAAATAAGAATGAAATTTCCCTTATATTTTCTTTCTTTTACAGAATGATACGCACTTTCAGGACATTCTCGATTTTGGAAAGTTCTTCCGCAATTCCGGAAGAATCCGTATCTTCAATATCGATCATCGTATAAGCAAAGCGTCCGCGGCTTTTGTTCGTCAAATCCGCGATGTTGATTCCTCTCTTTGCAAGAAGAGCCGTAAACTGGCCGATCATGTTCGGCACATTGTGATGAAGTACGGTAATTCTTGGATTTTTCCCTTTCTTTCCCATATCGCAGTTCGGAAAGTTTACGGAATTCATGATATTTCCGTTTTCCAGATACTCCCGGATCTCCCGGACAGCCATTCTGGCGCAGTTGTCCTCAGACTCTTCCGTGGAAGCACCCAGATGAGGAATAACGATGACATGATCTCTTCCTGCCAGCCCCGCTGTCGGAAAGTCTGTGACATATTTCCGTATGTGCCCGGTTTCCAGTGCCTCGATCAGATCTTCTTCCTTAACAAGAAGGTCTCTTGCAAAGTTCAGGAGAATTACACCGTCTTTCATCTGCCCTGCAGCCTCCCGGTCAATCATTCCTTTCGTGTCATCCAGTGCCGGGACATGAAGCGTAATATAATCACATTCCTGATAAATCGTCTCCAGATTTTTCACATGATGAATGTGGCGCGACAGATTCCACGCGGAATCCACCGACATATACGGATCGTATCCATATACTTCCATACCAAGATGAAGCGCCGCATTCGCCACCAGCACGCCAATGGCTCCAAGACCGATCACGCCAAGCTTCTTTCCTTCAATCTCCTGTCCGGCAAACATCTTTTTCTGCTTCTCCGCTGTCTTTGCGATATTCTCTTCTCCGGCATGGGCCTTCACCCACTCGATGCCTCCGATGATATCGCGGGACGCCAGAAGCATCCCCGCAATCACCAGTTCTTTTACGCCGTTTGCATTTGCTCCAGGCGTATTAAATACAACAATTCCTTTTTCCGCGCAGTCTTCCAGCGGAATATTATTCACTCCGGCTCCCGCCCTTGCGATTGCCTTTAGCTTCTCCGGAAATACCGTTTCGTGCAGAGATGCGCTTCTCAGGAGAACCGCATCCGCCCCGGCCATCTCTTCTGTTCTCTGGTAGTCTTCCGAAAAGAGGGAAAGCCCTGCTTCCGAAATGGCGTTCAAACATTGATACTGATACATTACCGATTCTCCTTTTCAAATTTTTCCATAAATGATACAAGTGCCTCCACGCCTTCATATGGCATGGCATTATAGAGGCTGGCCCGCATGCCTCCAACGCTCCGGTGTCCTTTCAGATTGACCAGACCATGTTCTGCAGCCGCTGCCGTAAATCTGGCATCCAGATCTTTGTCGCCTGTCACAAATGGAACATTCATCAAAGAACGGTCTTTCTTCGCTGCTGTGCCGGAAAACAGGCGGCTGTCATCCAGATATTCGTACAAAAGTGCCGCCTTTTTCTGGTTCTTCTTCTGAATTCCCGGAAGTCCTCCCTGATCCAGAAGCCACCGGAACACTTTCCCGCAGATATAAATTCCGTATGCAGGCGGCGTATTGTAAAGAGAACCTGCCTTGGCGTGGACATGGTACTGCATCATGGTCGGAGTTCCCGGAAGCACCTCTTCCCGGATCAGATCCTTCCGTATAATCACAATCGTCACACCCGCCGGTCCGATATTCTTCTGCACACCGCCGTACATGATGCCGTACTTTGTAATGTCCACAGGCTCAGACAGAAAGCAGGAGGAAACATCCGCTACAAGAGGGATGCCCTTCGTATCCGGAAGGGTATGAAACTTCGTTCCGTAGATCGTATTGTTCTCACAGATGTACACATAATCCGCATCCCCGGAAGCAGACAGCTCACTCAGATCCGGGATGCAGGAAAAATTCTGCTCCTCAGAGGAGGCTGCTGCTTTTGCCTCTCCGTACTTCTGCGCTTCCTTCCAGGCTTTCTTTGCCCACTGCCCGGTCAGAATATAGTCTGCCTTTTTGTGTTTCATGAGATTCATCGGAATCATTGCAAACTGCAGCGATGCCCCTCCCTGCAGAAACAGTACCTCATAGTCTTCCGGTATGTTTAAAAGTGTCCGGATGTCCTTCTCGGCATCCTGTATGATCGTTTCAAACGCCGCAGACCGGTGGCTCATCTCCATAACGGACATTCCGGTCCCCCTGTAATCCAGCATCTCCTTTGCGGCTTCCTGTAATACTTCCTCCGGCAGAACAGCCGGTCCCGCCGAAAAATTATATACTCTGCTCATACGATTCCTCCCTGTTTCCCGGCCAAACATTCCCCTTCGCCCGGCAGGTTGATTTTTAATTCTGTTTTGCTTTTTCTTTCAGATCTCCCTCATCAAATACCTGATCGATCGCTTCTCCCGGAGCAACCATCGGCCATACCTTCTCATCGCAGTCGATCTGACAGTCAATCAGAACCGGTCCGTCTGCGTTTCTTGCCTCCTCAAAGATCCGGACAAATTCTTCCCTTGTTGTGGCGCGGTATGCTTTCGCTCCCATCGCCTCGGCAAGTTTGACAAAGTCCACATTGTCATTGAGGATGGTAGCAGAATACCGTTTTCCATAGAACAGATCCTGCCACTGCCTCACCATTCCAAGTACGTGGTTATTCAGAATGACTTCGATAATCGGAATCTGATAACGTGCTGCTGTTGCAATCTCATTCATGTTCATCCGGAAACATCCGTCACCTGCAATATTAACCACACATTTTTCCGGTCTCGCACATTTCGCACCGATGGACGCCCCAAGTCCGTATCCCATCGTTCCGAGACCGCCGGATGTCAGAAGTGTTCTCGGCTTTGGATATTTATAATACTGTGCGGCCCACATCTGATTCTGTCCGACCTCTGTTACAATAACAGCATCTCCTTTCGTCTGCCGGTAAATTTCCTCTACGACAAACGGTCCGCTTAACACGTCCGGATGATAGGTCATCGGATATTTTGCCTTGTATGCTTCGATCGTCTGAATCCATTCACTGTGATTCTGCTGCTCCAGCATCTGATTCAGCTTTGAAAGTACCACCTTGACATCCCCGGTAATTCCATGCGTGATAACTACATTCTTATTCATTTCTGCCGGATCGATGTCAATCTGCAGAATTTTCGCCTTTGGCGCAAATTTCTCCGCATTTCCCGTGACACGGTCACTGAATCGTGCCCCCACTACAACAAGAAGGTCGCACTCACTGACTCCGTGATTCGATGTTTTTGTTCCATGCATGCCAAGCATTCCTGTGTAATATGGATCTGTTCCAGGAAACGCACCTTTTCCCATCAGAGTGTCCGCAACCGGCGCATCCACCTTTTTGACAAATTCAAACAGTTCTTCGTCCGCATCGGAGAGCACTGCGCCTCCACCCACGAAAATATATGGCTTTTTCGAGTTCTGGATCATCTCTACTGCCGTCTGAAGATCTTCTTCATTGACCTCTTCGTTTCTCTTTTGAGGTGTGATTTTTTTCGGCTCATATTCGGCAAGATTGGACGTTACATCCTTTGGAATGTCAATCAGTACGGGACCCGGACGGCCCTTACGTGCAATCCGGAACGCTTTCCGGATCGTATCAGCCAGTTTATTGACATCTTTTACAATATAATTATGTTTCGTAATCGGCATGGTGACTCCCGCAATATCGATTTCCTGGAAACTGTCCTTTCCAAGAAGGGATACTCCGACGTTGCAGGTGATTGCCACAACAGGAATAGAATCCATATAGGCAGTCGCAATACCTGTTACAAGATTTGTCGCCCCCGGTCCGCTTGTGGCCAGACATACACCGACTTTTCCCGTTGCCCTGGCATAACCGTCCGCCGCATGCGCCGCACCCTGCTCATGAGAAGTCAGGATGTGACGGATCTCGTTCTGGTGCTTATACAGCGCATCATATACATTCAGAATCGCACCGCCCGGATATCCGAATACGGTATCCACACCCTGCTCTTTTAAACATTCTATTACAATTTCTGCTCCTGTAAGCTTCATTGCTCTTCTTCCTTTCGTCTAGTTTTTCGGAATCTCCAGGATCGCTCCTCTGTTTCCGCTTGTTACCATGGCTGCATACCGTGCCAGATAACCGGTCTTGACCTCCGGCTCCTTCGGCTGCCATGCCTTGCGTCTTCTTTCCAGTTCCTCTTCCGGAACATCCAGTTCCAGTTTCAGCCCCGGAATATCAATCTTAATGATATCGCCCTCTTCTACAAGTGCAATCGGTCCGCCTACTGCCGCCTCCGGTGATACGTGTCCGATGGATGCACCTCTGGATGCCCCTGAGAATCGTCCGTCTGTAATCAGGGCAACGCTGGATCCAAGTCCCATTCCCGCGATTGCGGATGTCGGATTGAGCATCTCCGGCATTCCCGGTCCGCCTTTTGGTCCGACATAGCGGATAACCACTACATCACCCGGATGAATCTCTCCACCTTTGATTGCCTTGATTGCATCATCTTCGCAGTCAAAGACTCTGGCAGGTCCCTCATGAACCATCATTTCTTCTACTACCGCCGAACGTTTTACCACGCTTCCGTCCGGAGCAAGATTCCCTTTCAGAACGGCAAGGCCTCCCGTCTCACTATATGGGTGATCTACCGGTCTTATGACTTCCGGATTTTTATTGATACATCCTGCGATATTTTCTTTCACTGTTTTTCCGGTCACCGTCATGCAGTCTGTATAGAGAAGCCCTTTTTTGTCCAGCTCATTCATGACTGCGTAAACGCCGCCCGCCTCGTTAAGGTCCTCAATATATGTCGGTCCTGCCGGTGCCAGATGACAGAGGTTTGGTGTCTTCTCGCTGATTCCGTTTGCAAAATCAATCTCAAAATCCATTCCAATCTCATGGGCGATTGCCGGAAGGTGAAGCATACTGTTTGTGGAACATCCAAGGGCCATGTCCACTGTCAGGGCATTTAAAACGGCTTCCCTGGTCACAATGTCACGAGGACAGATATTTTTTCTCCAGAGCTCCATTACCTGCATACCCGCATGTTTTGCAAGACGGATTCTCTCGGAGTAAACTGCCGGGATGGTACCGTTGCCCTTTAAGCCCATTCCAAGCACCTCTGTCAGACAGTTCATACTGTTGGCCGTGTACATTCCGGAACAGGAACCGCATGTCGGGCAGACTTTACATTCAAACTCATCCAGCTCTTCTTCTGTAATCGTTCCGGCCGCATAAGCTCCAACCGCCTCAAACATGCTGGAAAGACTTCTCTTCTCTCCTTTCACATGTCCGGCAAGCATCGGGCCGCCGCTGACAAAAATGGTCGGAATATTGATCCGGGCTGCCGCCATCAGAAGACCCGGCACATTTTTATCACAGTTTGGAACCATGACAAGGGCATCAAACTGATGAGCCAGAGCCATCGCTTCCGTAGAGTCTGCAATCAGATCTCTCGTCACAAGAGAATACTTCATTCCGATATGTCCCATGGCGATCCCGTCACAGACTGCAATCGCCGGAAATACGATCGGGGTCCCTCCAGCCATGGCAACTCCCATTTTGACTGCTTCCACAATCTTATCGAGATTCATATGTCCCGGCACGATCTCATTATAAGAGCTTACAATTCCTACAAGCGGACGTTCCATCTCTTCTTTTGTCAGTCCCAGCGCATTCATCAGAGAACGATGCGGCGCCTGCTGGCTTCCTTTTGTTACAGTATCACTTCTCATCTTTCTTCCTCCTGTCCTTACTCTGTTTCTATAGTCATTATGCCTGAATTCTTTCACAGATCAGATCTCCCATTTCCTTTGTGCCTACCTGTTTACATCCTGCAGACATGATATCTCCTGTCCGGTATCCGTCTTTCAAAACCTGATCCACTGCCCTCTCTACCGCGTCCGCTTCCTTATCAAGATCAAAGGAGAAACGAAGCATCATTGCTGCGGAAAGGATTGTGGCAATCGGGTTTGCGATTCCCTTTCCTGCAATGTCCGGCGCGGATCCTCCGCTCGGCTCATACAGGCCGAATTTACTGTCATTAAGGCTTGCGCTTGCCAGCATTCCGATAGATCCAGTCACCATGCTGGCTTCATCGGATAAAATATCTCCAAACATATTCTCTGTCAGAATCACATCAAACTGCTTTGGATTTTTTACGATCTGCATCGCACAGTTATCAACAAGCATATGTTCCAGCGTCACGTCCGGATACTCTGCCGCCACCTCTTCTGTCACCTTTCTCCACAGTCTGGAGGAATCCAGAACATTTGCCTTATCCACACTTGTCACCTTGCGGGAACGTTTCCCGGCAATGTCAAATGCGCGCTTTGCAATCCTGCGGATTTCATTTTCATTATAGGAAAGTGTGTCCACCGCGGTCATGACACCGTTTTTTTCTTCTGTCTTTCTTTCACCAAAATACAGTCCGCCCGTCAGTTCTCTCATAATCATAAAATCAAATCCGCCCTCCGTAAGCTCTGGTTTCAGAGGACATGCTCCTTCCAGTTCTTCATAGAGGACTGCCGGTCTTAAGTTCGCGAACAGGCCCAGTTCCTTACGAATACGAAGAAGTCCCGCCTCCGGCCTCTTGGAAGGCTCAAGCTGATACCATGGAGATGTCTTTGCATCGCCTCCAATGGACCCCATCAGTACAGCGTCACATGCTTTTGCCTTTTCCACCGTCTCATCTGTAAGCGGCACTCCATGCACATCGATGGATGCGCCTCCCAGAAGAAGCTCCGTGTAATCACAGGTATGTCCGTATATCTCTCCTACTTTATCCAGAACCTTCATGGCCTCCGTGACAATTTCCGGGCCGATTCCGTCTCCTTTTATAATTCCTATGTTTAATTTCATTGCTATCCCTCCCAGAAAATCTGTTACAGAATATCATATAATATTTTTGTTTTTGTTTCAACCCTTTACCGCGTAAAAGTGCCTTTTCCACCCGTTTTCTCCATGAAAACCACCTGCCTGAGGCTTTTTCAACAACAAAAAACAGATCCCTCTAAAACGGAATCTGCTTTTCTTTTCACTGACTTATCATTATTTTGTTTCACCTGCACCAGGCTTTTCTACCTGCATGATAGCAGCCTTCTGCATCGGAATACGACAGTTTTTATTATTTCCGAACTCTACGATCACATCTTCTTCTGTGATATCGATCACTACTCCGTAAAATCCACTTGTCGTCAGAACAGTATCTCCAACTTCCATATCAGCGATCATCGCCGCTACCCTCTTCTGCTCTTTCTTCTGCGGTCTCATCAGAATGAACCAGAGTCCGCCAAGAACAACTACATAAAAAAGGATCAAAAACAGCGGGTTTGAGAAAATGCCTCCGCTTGACTCTGTAAGTAACGTGTATTCCATCATTCTTTCCTCCTAATTTCTAGCTAAACACTATTGCTATCATACACAATTTTTCCCGTTTCATCAAGTACTTTTGGGAATTTTATCAGGTTTTATCCTTTCTGTCCCTGCGCCATTCCCTCAAGTTTCTGCTTTTTATATTCTTTGTAGCGGCCTTCTTCGATTGCGGCACGGATTTCTTCCATCATTGTATTGTAAAAATACAGGTTGTGAAGTACGCAGAACCGCATGCCGAGCATCTCCTTTGCTTTCAGAAGGTGACGGATATAGGCTCTGGAATATTTCCGGCATACCGGGCATCCGCAGCCTTCTTCAATCGGGCGGTCATCCAGTTCATATTTGGCATTGAAAAGGTTCAGTTTGCCATGATTCGTGTACACATGGCCGTGCCGGCCGTTTCGTGTCGGATAAACGCAGTCAAAAAAGTCAACGCCCCGGTCCACTGCCTCCAGAATATTTGCAGGGGTACCGACTCCCATCAGATACGTTGGTTTTTCAAGCGGCAGATAAGGAACAACGGCATCCAGAATCCGGTACATCTCCTCATGTGATTCTCCTACCGCAAGTCCTCCGATGGCATATCCCGGAAGATCAAGCTCTGCGATTTCCTGCGCATGTGCAATCCGGACATCCTCCAGAATTCCGCCCTGATTGATTCCGAACAGCAGCTGATGCGGATTGATCGTATCCGGAAGACTGTTCAGCCGCTCCATCTCGGCCTTACATCTGCGAAGCCACCGTGATGTTCTCGCGACAGAACGCTCAATATAATCCCGGTCTTTTGTACTGGCCGGGCATTCGTCAAACGCCATAGCAATAGTGGATGCCAGATTGGACTGGATCTGCATACTCTCCTCCGGTCCCATAAAAATCTTCTTCCCGTCAATGTGAGAATGGAAATGTACTCCTTCCTCCTTGATCTTCCTGAGGCCCGCAAGGGAAAACACCTGAAATCCGCCGGAATCCGTCAGAATCGGCTTGTCCCATACCATAAACTTATGCAGCCCTCCAAGTTTTTTTACTACCTCATCGCCCGGTCTTACGTGGAGATGATAGGTATTGGAAAGCTCCACCTGGGTTTTGATCTCTCTTAAGTCATCGGTGGACACTGCTCCTTTAATGGCGGCAGCCGTCCCCACATTCATAAACACCGGTGTTTCAACAACACCGTGTACCGTTGTAAAACGGCCCCTTTTTGCGAGGCCGTCTCTTTTTAACAATTCATACATGTTTTCTTTGCTCCGTTCTGAAATCTGGTTTAGAAATGACAGATGATCGGTGTCGTCTCATTGATCAGATCATAAAGCTTTGCCGCATCATCGTATTTCATATTGATACATCCGTGGGAACCATGGTTCAGGTACCAGTCCCCTCCGAATCGTGTCTGCCAGGACGCATCATGGAATCCGATGTCTCCATTGAAAGGCATCCAGAATGCCACCGGAGATTCATAGGAATACTCTCCGTTTGCAAGCAGTTCTCCACGAAGTACTGCATTCTTGGTCTTGTAAGTCAGGTCATAGCTTCCCTGCGGCGTGTCATCTTCTCCATTCGGAGTTCCACTGACAATATCACAGTTCATGATCACTTCTCCGTTCTGGAAAAACCAGAATTTCTGTGTCGTCAGATCCACTTCCGCGTAAGTGTCTCCGTAGTCATTGTCGTCTCCGTGATCCGCTCCTCTTCTGGACCATTTCGGCTCCCTTGAAACTTCTTCGCCGCTCTGAATATTCGCAACCAGAGCCGCATACTCGTCTTCCTGATTTAAATACCAGCCAAAGTCACCTCCGGATACCTGCACTGTATCTCCGCGGCCCGTCACAAATGTCCGCGTCGTTCCAACTGTATTATACTTTGTGGCAAGCTGCGCAATATAGGCATTCACCTGATCGGTATTGAATGTCACCTGCATATTCTCATCAACCGTCAGCCACTGGGAAATAAGCGTCTTATCTACTACTTCTGTCTTTGGTGACAGATCATATGTAATCTTGCTCTGGAGATACTTATTCATGGTATCAACCGCAGCCTGCACTTCCGGAGAATCTTTCGTGTAAGCCGGTGTGATATAGCATCCTTCCGTCTCCAGATTCATTTCCTGATTAAAGCCGCTTACGGACTCTTTTACCTTCTGAAGAAGCGTCTCCTGATTCACCTGGTTTCCGACTACTTCCTCCTGGATGACAAACTGGTTTCCGTCATATACCGGATGTGCATTTTCTGAGGCAGTCTGGCCTGCGGAAGTCACGCACTTCAGCATGGAAACAAACCCTGCCAGCTTTTCTTCATTATATTCGATTCCGACTTCCGTTGTGACATCGGTTTTTGTCCACAGTGCCGTCGGCCAGAGAAATGGATTCTGCTCCTCCTTGACTTTCTCAAGAGCACCGCTCTCCTGATAGGATATGTCAATATCTTTTCCGGAGATCGTCTCCGTTCCTCCGTCTTTTTCATTTAATGTCAACGTGTATCCGGCAACCTGCTCTGCCATATAATCCTCCGCATCATGAACGCTTCTGAGTGAAAAGCTGTTACCGTTGATCGTTGTTCCCGGATAGAAATGGCTCTGAAAAAAGATCACTCCGCCAAAATAGGCAACCGCTACAATTCCGACAATGCTGCCGCAGGTAATCGCGATCCGTTTCTTTGCCGCCTTGGATATCCGGCGTTTCTCTTTCTTTTTCCTTGGTCCCCGTCTATGTTTGATTCTCGTCTTTCTTGCTATTTCATTTTCACTGTCCATTGTATGATCCTGATCCGAAATCCGGAGTTCTTCTTCCGGAATATTTTCGTTTTTCTTCATTCAATATCTACCCCTTACTATTTTACCTTATACATCGCTATTATAATATGTCTATGTGGAAAAGTACAGTGAAAATTTGTTGAATCTTGTCGTATATCCTACTTACTTTTCGGCGTTTTCCCTCAAATTTCGATTGCAGTTTTTTCAGTGCTTCTATATAATAGATAGAAGTTTATTCAGATTATTTTGTATATTTGGAGGTATCATTATGGCAGGATCATCTTTTGGAACTCTTTTTCAGATTACAACATGGGGAGAATCCCACGGAGCCGGCATCGGTGTCGTAGTAGACGGCTGCCCGGCAGGGCTTGCACTCTCCCCTTCCGATATTCAGGCCTTTTTAAACCGCAGAAAGCCGGGACAGAATGCTTACTCTACCATGCGCAAGGAAGCAGACGAAGTAGAAATCCTCTCCGGCGTGTTTGAGGGAAAGACAACCGGTACACCAATCTCCCTTCTCGTGCGGAATCAGGACCAGCGCTCCCATGACTATTCTCAGATCAAAGACTGTTACCGGCCCGGTCATGCGGATTATACCTTCGATGCAAAATACGGATTCCGGGATTACCGGGGCGGCGGACGTTCCTCGGGACGAGAAACGATCGGACGTGTTGCTGCCGGCGCCATCGCTTCTCTCCTTCTGAAAAATCTCGGCATCCAGGTTCAGGCATATACGAAAGCGATCGGTCCATACACCATCCCTGCTGATGAGTACGACTTTTCCGTTCTGAAAAGCAGTCCGCTTTGTATGCCTCATCTGGGATACTCTCAAAAAGCGGAAGAATATCTGCGTACCTGTATGGAAAACCAGGATTCCGCAGGAGGCATTATCGAATGTCAGATCGCGGGACTTCCTGCCGGCATCGGCGAACCGGTTTTTGACAAGCTGGACGCCCTCCTTGCCCACGCGGTTCTTTCCATCGGAGCTGTCAAAGGATTTGAAATCGGAGATGGCTTTGAAGCCGCCCGTTCAAACGGTTCCACAAACAATGACGCTTTCTGCCTGAAAGACGGACAGATCACCAAGAAGACAAATCATTCCGGCGGAACACTTGGAGGGATGAGTGACGGAAGCACTGTCATTTTCCGTGCGGCCATCAAGCCGACTCCTTCCATCTCCTCTCTGCAGCAGACGGTCAACTCCTCTATGGAAGAGGTTGACATCTCTGTCAAAGGAAGACATGATCCGATCATTGTCCCGCGGGCCGTTGTCGTTGTAGAATCCATGGCAGCGCTTACCACCGTGGATCTGCTGCTTCGGAACATGAGCGCCTCCATGGATCATCTTCTCCGGATTTACCGGTAATCTCACGCTCAAACGAGAGAAAGGAAGTCCTTTATGAAAAGAGAACTGACCTATATCATACAAGAAACGGACGGTACGGCTGCGCTGCTTACCGTCCAAAGCTTTCTGAAAAGCAGGGGATATTCTCATGCTGTCATCGTCTCCCTCAAAAAAACTCCGGAGGGAATTCTAAAAAACGGTGTCTGGGCACGAGCACACGATCCACTCCTGCCGGGCGACTGCCTTCAGGTGAGGATTGTCGAAGACAGTTCCTCCGATCATATTGTTCCGCGTCCGCTTCCGTTTCCGGTTGTATACGAGGATGAAGATCTTCTTGTCGTGAACAAACCGGCTGACATGCCGATTCATCCGTCTCAGGGAAATTACGAGAATACTCTCGCCAATGCTGCCGCCTGGTATTTCAAAGAAAAAGGGGAATCATTTGTGTACCGCTGTATCAACCGTCTGGACCGGGACACAACCGGACTTCTCATCCTTGCCAGGCATGCCTACAGCGCTGCCCTTCTTTCCCGGATGGTCTCTGCCCGCCAGATTAAGCGGGAGTATCTTGCAGTTGTCAGAGGCACTCCGGATGTTTCCGGAATCATCGATGCTCCAATCGGACGTAAAGAAGGATCTACCATCGAACGCCGGGTGGACTTTGAACACGGTGAACCGGCCCGTACCCATTATGAACTCCTTTACTCCGAGGGCGGATATTCCCTCGTCCGGCTCCGCCTTGACACAGGGCGTACCCATCAGATCCGTGTCCACATGAAGTATCTTGGGCATCCTCTGCCCGGCGACTTTCTTTACTGTCCGGATTACACAAAAATAAAACGGCAGGCGCTTCACTCCTGCCGTCTCTCTTTTCTCCATCCTGTTACGGGGCATCCTCTTTCCTTTACCGCCCCGCTGCCGGATGATATGCGTTCTTTCTTCCCGTCTGTTTCTCTGAATACTCTTTAAAGATCATAGCATCCGCCTCCGATAAACTCCCGCAACAGGGAGTTTGCCGGAATCCTCTCTGTTCCGATCCCGAGAAAATAGTCCAGAAACTTCAAAAGCCGCTTGGCTTCATGGAATTCTTCCATTTCCGGTGTAATCTGAAATAACAGTGGTTCCACATACTGTTTTAATACCGCAAGTTCGTAAATCAGGGCCGAGTTAAACATGATGTCCGCTTCCTCCTGGAACGGGAAAATATTTCGCTCTTCCCCCCTTCTGACCGAATACCACATGGCAATTGTTCTTGCCGCGGAAGTGCCCCGGGTCCTTGCATCACGGACAATCCGGCGGATCAGACGTCCGTCCGTAGTCGGGATCCTGTTGTGTTCGTCTACATTCAGCTGTGTCAGCGCACTGATATAAATCTTAAACTTCCGCTCATTCGGAAGAGCTTTGGTAAGCTCTGGATTCAGGCAGTGAATTCCCTCAATCACAAGAATATCCCTGCTCTCCATTTTCAGCTTTTTCCCTTCGTATTTCCTCTGTCCCGTGATAAAATCAAAGGTCGGAATTTCCACCTCTTCGCCATGAAGCAGACGTCTCAGATCTTCATTAAACTGTTCTACGTCAATCGCTTCCAGGCACTCAAAGTCATAATTCCCTTTCTCGTCCTTTGGAGTGTGCTCCCGATTGACAAAATAGTTGTCGACCGCAAGAGGATGAGGACGCAGGCCGTTTACCCTGAGCTGGACGGACAACCTGTGCGAAAAGGTCGTCTTTCCCGAAGAAGAAGGTCCTGCCACAAGCACAAACTTCACATCACCTCTTTTTGCGATCTGTTCCGCAATTTCAGCAATCTTCTTTTCCTGCTGTGCTTCCTGCACCAGTACCATGTTCTGAGCTCCCTCCCGCACAATTTCGCGGTTCAGATCGCCAACGGTTTCAATATCCTGGAGATCACCCCATTTCATGGATTCTTTCTGTACCTGAAACAACTTTTCCCGCACCTGTAAAGGCGGAACCCGTTCCGGATCCGACATTTTCGGCATCTGGATCACAAATCCTTCATCATACGGATAGAGTTCAAAATATTTCAGATATCCTGTGGACGGCACCATGTAGCCGTAGTTATAGTCCTCGAAAGCTCCCATCCTGTACAGGTTGACTCTGGAACTTCTCCGGTATTTGAACAATTCTTCTTTATCATACATACCATATTGATGAAACAGCTCAATCGCTTCATCCGTATGGAGATTCCGTTTTTCTATCGGAATATCAGCCTCTACGATCTTTCGCATCGTATCTTTAACACGGTTTAGAAATACCTCATCCAGACAGATATCCCCGTCAATCGTACAGTAATACCCCTGGTCCACCGAGTAATGAATCCGCACTTTTTGAATCTTATCATGTCCGGCTGTATCATAGACCGCCTTTACAAGCATCAGGCTCATACTTCTTTTGTAGGTCTTATACCCGATGTCCTCTCCGGTCGTGACAAGCCTGACCCTGCAATCTTTCCGGAGCGTTTTATACAGTTCTTTCAGTTTTCCGTCCTGAATCACAAGAACAACATCATTTTTGTACTCTTTCTGTCTGTCTTTTGCAATCTCAAGAAAAGTGGTTCCTTCCGGATACTGCTTTGTTTCTCCATTTTCAAATGTAACCGTATACTGTAGTACATCGTGCAAACTAACACCTTCTTTCCAGCCTTTATAAAATCACGGAATACGGCAAATGCTTCGGCATGGTAATCACTTCGATTCTGCCTTCCGTTTTATCCTCCAGATACTGTTTCATATCCTCCATAAACAGATATTCCAGTCCGTAGTGTCCCGCATCAAGCACTGCCATCCCCTGGGCATCGGCATCAATTCCGGTATGGTGACCGATATCTCCGCTCAGAAATACATCTGCACCTTTCAAAAGCGCTTCCTGCACTACACTTTCGCCCGATCCCGGACAGACCGCCACCGTTTTGACCGGCCTGTCTGCTCCAAAGCACCGAAGTTCCTCCAGGCCAAAACGTGTTCTGATTCTGGCCGCAAATTCAAGAAGGCTCTCCGGCTCTTTCAACGTTCCGGTCACACCGATTCCACACGGAACCCCCAGCCATTCCCCGGTTTCCTCAAGCGGACCGGTCTCTTCCAGTCCGATTTTTTCTGCGGCAAGCATCCCCATCCTGCAGATATCGTAGTTTGTATGCATGGCATAGTAGGCCACGTCTGCCTGTATCAGCTTTAGAATTCTTCTTCCGATAAACGCTTCATCCGTAATCCGCTTCACAGCCCGGAACAGAAGCGGATGATGAGAAAGGATCATATCCGCCTTGATTTCCAGTGCCGTCTCCACGGCACCATCATCGACATCAACCGTAATCAGGACCTTTTGGACCTCCTTTTCTTCTCTTCCAAGTATGAGACCGCTGTTATCCCAGTCAAGCGCATAACTCTCCGGTGCAGCCTCCACCAAAATATTTCGGATTTCTTTTACCTTCATCTTGCCTCTCCTTTTACCGGTACCTGCCTTCTGCTGCGTACAGCTGCTTCAGTTCTTTTTCTATCTCTATGATCCGGGCTTTGGAACTTTCCGACGGATCCTGGCTCTTCCTCAGATTCTCCAGAATGTTTGTCCGGATCCGGATTTCCCGTTTCAGAAAATCATGGAGAACCGGATGTTTCTCTTTCAGAAGAACTCTTCCATACTCATATTCCTCTTCCGTGTACGGGAACTGCTCCCTCTTCCCCGGAACAGCCTTCATCATCGGGTAGTATTTTCCATCCTCATATATCATATTCTCATACTCAATGGAAAATCCGTTTTCAATCAGAAACCGGCGGACTTTCCCGATCTCCGACTGCGGCTGGAGAATACATTCTTTCAGCGAAGCCGTCGTTTCTGGACAGGCCGACAAAATCTGTATAATAAGAGCGCCGCCCATTCCGGCGGCGATCATACTGTCTGCTTCCTGGATGCTCAGTTCTTTGAGTCCATCTGATCTTCTTGTCCCGATTTGCTCTTCAAGCCCATATTCTCCGATATGTTCTCTGGCACGCTGGAGCGGCCCTTCGTTAACATCCATCGCAACCGCGGATGGAATCCGTCCGTTTTGCACCAGCCAGATCGGGACATACGCGTGATCCGTCCCGATGTCTGCCACTCTGTATCCGGGCGTCACCAGCTCGGCGACCGCCCGAAGTCTCTTTGATAATTCCATGCTCCGCTCCTAATCCAGATAGTCTCTTAATTTACGGCTGCGGCTTGGATGGCGCAGTTTTCTCAGTGCCTTGGCCTCAATCTGACGGATACGTTCTCTTGTAACATCAAACTCTTTACCGACTTCCTCCAGTGTCCTTGCCCGGCCGTCGTTCATTCCAAAACGCAGTCTTAAGACCTTCTGTTCTCTGTCTGTCAGTGTATCCAGCACTTCATTGAGCTGTTCCTTTAACAGTGTGGCGGCAGCAGCTTCCGCCGGAACCGGCACATTATCATCCTGAATGAAATCACCAAGATGGCTGTCCTCTTCTTCCCCGATCGGTGTCTCAAGAGACACCGGTTCCTGTGAAATCTTCAAAATCTCTCTGACACGGTCCACAGGCATGTCCAGTTCTTTTGCAATCTCTTCCGGAAGCGGCTCTCTTCCGAGCTCCTGAAGGAGCTGTCTGGATACCCGGATCAGTTTGTTGATCGTCTCCACCATATGAACAGGAATACGGATCGTTCTCGCCTGGTCCGCAATCGCTCTCGTAATTGCCTGACGGATCCACCAGGTCGCATAGGTACTGAACTTAAATCCCTTCTGGTAATCAAACTTCTCAACCGCCTTGATCAGACCAAGATTACCTTCCTGAATCAGATCCAGAAAGAGCATTCCCCGCCCGACATAGCGCTTTGCAATGCTGACTACAAGACGGAGGTTCGCCTCTGCCAGTCTCTTTTTGGCACTCTCATCGCCTTCCGCCATTCTTTTGGCCAGATCAATCTCTTCTTCTGCACTTAAAAGAGGAACCTTTCCGATTTCTTTCAAGTACATACGCACCGGATCCTCAATGCTGATCCCATCCGGCACAGACAGATCGATCTTTTCCATATCGACCTCTTCCTCTTCTTCTGCAAGAATCAGATCGTCAATATCTGCGTCCAGGTCATCATCATTTCCAATACGCAGCACATCGATGTTCATTGCCTCCAGATACTCATACACCTTTTCCATCTGCTCTGAAGATAATTCCAGATCAGCCATAAAATCACTGATCTCCTGAATTTCCAGAACTTTCTTTTTCTTTTTTCCAAGTTCGACCAGCTCTTTCAGCTTTTCCTCAAATTTTGCTACGTTTTCTTCCATGCTTTTGTCCATCCTCTCATCGCTTGTTCTATACTTTTATTTTATGGATATCTGCATCTGATACAGTTTCTGCAGATCCTTTTTGGCTTCCATGAGCTTCTGAAGACCTTTGATATCCGTCGGGTCCAGCGCTCTTCCCGCTTCTTCAATACTGTGGTTTTTCACCTTGATCACCGTCTCTTTGAGAGCCTTTTCCTGCTCCTCTTTCGTGGATAGCTCACGAATCTTTGTATGAAACAGTGATGCGGCCTCCCGATGCTCTTCCTCATCCGTAAAGTGATTCAAAATGCGGGCAGGATTGAGATCTCCCTCTTCATACTGCTCATAAAGCAGTGAGGCAACTTCCTTATACAGGCTTCCGGTGAAATCGTCCGGTGTAATGTAATTCTTCACCTGAGAAAATACTGTCATATCATCAATCATCCAGGTCAGAAGGATCTTCTGGGACTTCAGATTTCCGTCTTCCTTCTCCTTGACAGCCGCAGTCTGCTTCGGCCGTCTGGCCGGTGCTGCCAGCCCCTTCTCTATAGCCGTCTTTGCCACCAGCTTTTTCAGATCCTCAAAGGCTACTTTATATGCTCTGGCAACCGCCTCGGTATAATTATCCCTTTCAATCTGCTCTTCAAATTCTCCAAGTCTTGCCGCTGCCTCTTTCATGAAACCGGTCTTACCTTCCGGGGAATTCATGTCATACTGACGTTCCAGCACCTCCAGACTGTACATAAACCCGTTTCTGGCTTTGCTGATCCGCTCTTCAAAAGCCGCCGCACCCAGATTTTTGATAAACTCGTCCGGATCCTTATACGGATCCATCCGGATCACTTTCGCCGTAATGCCCGCCTCTTTCAGAATCGGCATCGCTCTCAGGGCTGCCTTCGTTCCTGCCTCATCGCTGTCATAAGTCAGATATACTTCCTGAACGTACCGCTTAATTAAAGATGCATGTCCAGGTGTAAATGCAGTCCCGAGGGAGGCAACTGCATTGGTAAATCCTGCCTGATGAAGCGCAATCACATCCATATACCCTTCGCACAGCAGAAAATAAGGCTTTCTGGAACTTCTTGCACGGTTCAGCCCGTAAAGATTTCTGCTTTTATCAAAAATCGGAGTCTCAGGGGAGTTCAGATATTTCGGTTTCCCGTCACCCATGACACGGCCGCCGAATCCAATAACACGGCTGTTTGCGTCCATGATTGGAAACATCACACGATTCCAGAATTTATCATGAATTCCTTGTTTCTCATCGACACTTGCAAGCCCGGACTGCACGATCAGCTCATCCGAATAGCCCTTCAACTTCAGGAATCTGCTCAGATCATCGCTGTATTTATTTGCATATCCGAGCCCGAAGTGCACGATGGTCTCCTCTGTCAATGCTCTGTCGGTCAGATATTGATAGGCCTGCCGCCCTTTTTCCGACTTCAGCTGTGCAAAATAATATTTCGCTGCAAGCTTGTTGATCGCAAGAAGCGTCTCTCTTAAATCTGCTCTTTCTTTTGCCTCTTTGGAATACTGTTCCTTCGGCAGCTCCACTCCCGCTCTGTCCGCAAGATAACGGAGCGCTTCGGTAAATGAATAGTGCTCATATTCCATCAAGAATGTAAACACATTTCCTCCTGCCCCGCAGCCAAAGCAGTAGTACATCTGCTTGTCCCGGCTGACAGAAAAGGACGGGGATTTTTCATTGTGAAACGGACAAAGTCCAAAATAAGAATTTCCTTTTTTCTGCAGTCTTACATAAGAAGAAATCACGTCTATAATATCGTTTTTCATTCTTACTTCTTCTATCACGTCATCTGAATAATACACGTCTTTCCCTTCCTTCTTGCCTGTGTACATTCTCCTACAAATTATATATTCGACAAAAGATGTTGATTTCCTTTTTCTTTTTTTAATTTTTTCAAAAAAGCGATGAAAGACTGTTTTTTATTTCTCTTTTTCTTCAGAAAGCCGCCTGCGGATTGCTTCTACTACCGTCTCAAGCACTTTGATTCTCGCATAGTACTTATCATTTCCTTCTACAATAATCCAAGGTGCAGACGGGGTTGATGTTTTCACGAGCATCTCTTCAACAGCTCTTTCGTAGAGATCCCATTTTTCCCGGTTTCTCCAGTCTTCGTCCGTAATCTTCCACTGTTTCGCCGGATTTGCCTGGCGTTCTTTAAATCTCCGCTCCTGTTCGTCTTTATCGATCTGCATCCAGAATTTCATTACAATCGCGCCGGAATCCGCAAGCTGTTCTTCCATATCATTCATTTCCTTATAGGCACGTTTCCACTCCTGCTTTGTGCAGAATCCTTCAATCCGTTCCACCATCACCCGTCCGTACCAGGTCCGGTCAAAAATGGTAATATGTCCTTTCTTCGGCATCTTAATCCAGAATCTCCACAGGTAATGATGCTTTTTCTCCCAGTCGTTCGGAGCTGCCGTCGGAATCACGACATATCCCCTCGGATCAAGTGCCTGAGTCAGCCTCTTGATGGCACCGCCCTTTCCTCCGGCGTCCCACCCTTCAAATCCGAGGATCATCGGAATTCTTCTGCGGTACAACTCCCCATGAAGTTTTGTCAGTTCTTTCTGAAGCTTTTTCTTTTTCTTCTCATATTCTTCTCTTGTGTAGGACAGGGACAAATCAGCTTTATTCAATACAGACTCTACCGGCTTTTCATCCAGTTCCGATGCTTTTTCTTCTTCCTCCGGCTTCCGTTCCACCGCAGCTTCCAGAGCCTTGATCACCGTCTTGTAAATCTTGACGGCAGCATATCTCTTATCCGTTGCCTCCACGATCGTCCAAGGAGCAAAGTCCGTATCCGTCTTTGCCAGCATCTCTTCGTTCACCTGGAGATATGCATCATATTCCTCGTTTCTGCGCCAGTCATTTCCTGTCACTCTCCATTCACTTTCTCTGGAAGATGTCAGCTTTTCAAACCGCTTTTTCTGCTCCCTTTTACTGATATAAAGGAAAAGTTTAATAATCACCATACCGTCATCAGTCAGTTCTTTTTCAAAATTCTGGATAGTATGGTATGCTTTGGCGACTTCCCCTTTGGACATCTGATTTTCAAACCGCTCCCCAAGCACCTTCCGGTACCAGCTCGTGTCAAAAATAGATATCTTGCCCCGCTCCGGGATCTTCGTCCAGAAACGCTTCATGTAAGGATAGAACTTTTCTTCTTCTGTTTCTTTTTTGACTGCAAATACTTCAAAGCCCCGCGGGTCCAATGCCTGGATCAGCTTGCCGATCTGCACTCCTTTTCCAGACGCATCCAGGCCTTCAAATACTATCATCACCGGAATTTTGGCACTCTGGCAGGCTCTCTGCAGTTCCCCAAGCCTGATCGAAAGTGTCTGAATCTCTTCTTTGTATTCCGGTTTCTTCATTTTTTTCGACAAGTCAATTTTCTCTAACATCGTCCTTCCTCCTCATGCTACAAAATAATTATATTTTTTTGTTGACATTCCTTCTGATCTGTAGTAATATATCTTTCGGACGGTCGAAAGACAGTCACATGCGGAAGTGTCGGAACTGGCAGACGAGCAAGACTAAGGATCTTGTGACTATTGCAGTCGTGTGGGTTCAAGTCCCATCTTCCGCATCTTGAAAGCAGAGTGCTGCAGGTCAGGCTCTGCTTTTTTGATCAGAATGTGTTATTTTCTATTATAGCACGATCTGATGATAAATTGTATCTATTGATTAAAAAATATACATTTTTCAATTATTTTTAATTTTTATATTGACATTTTCTTTTACTTGTAGTAATATAATTTACGGACAGCCGATAAGGCAGTCACATGCGGAAGTGTCGGAACTGGCAGACGAGCAAGACTAAGGATCTTGTGACTATTGCAGTCGTGTGGGTTCAAGTCCCATCTTCCGCATTTTTCATTATTCAGCTGAAATCCTCATTTTATGCAGGATTTCAGCTTTTTCTTTTTGAATAAAGGAAGGTTTTTAGCTTCCACTCTTTCCGCACTCCAAAACAAAAAAGCAGAAAGAAATCTTTTTTTCTTTCCGCTTGTCTTTTCGCTTCTTTCTTTATTATTATGACAGGCTTCTGACGTACGCTGCCGCCCAAATCGCAGCAACCGCCCCGTCACTTACCGCTGTGGCCGCCTGTCGTACAAGTTTGACACAGATATCCCCCGCCGCATATACCCCCGGCAGATTCGTCTCCTGTTTTTCGTTGGTTACAAGATACCCGTCTTTTTTCTCCAGTTCCGGATAGAGCGATGTATTCGGCGTTGAACCAGCATAGATATAGACCGCACATCCCGGCGCCTCAATCCACTCCTGCTCTTTCGTATGTTCATCTTCAATAACAATTCGATCCGCCTGCCCCTCTCCTTCAATCCGGGACAGTCTGCTGTGAAGGCGCACCTCCATATTCGCCGTCCGTTTTACTTTCTCTGTAAATTCCGGAATTGCTCCCAGCGTATCTTCAAAGTGGATAATCGTTACTTTAGAAGCAAATTTCGAAAGAAAAAGCGCTTCTTTCACCGCTCCGTCTGCTCCGCCCACAACAAATGCTTCTCTGCCTTCGTACTTCTTTGCATCTTTTGCCGGATTCAGCCCTGTTCCACGTCCCGCAAATGTATCTTCTCCCGGAATACCAAGCTTTCTTGGCGTCGTTCCTGCTGCAATGATTACCACCTTCGCTTCGTATGTCGTTCCTTCTGTCACGATCCGTTTTACCTCTCCGGAAAGATCTGCTTCTACTACTTTTTCCATTGCAATTTCGATTCCCGCACGTTCGGCCTGTTCCTTCAATCTGAGGGAAAAACTCTCACCTGTTTCGTCCGCAAGAATTCCTGCATAATGAGTGACAGTCGACACACTTCCAAGAAGTCCTCCTACCTTTTTCTGTTCTAAGACAATGGTTTTTAACCCTCTGCTTGCGGCATATACCGCACTGCTGATTCCTGCCGGCCCCGCTCCAATGACACAAATATCGTACATTCTATTTCCTCCGCTTCTATTTTCTTTTCAGTGATGATCATAACACAGAGTTTCAATAAAGAAAAATGATATATTCTTATTATTTCATAATTTCAGTTTATTATTCATATCCTGCAAGCCGGATACAGCCAGTCTCGGAACCACATTTTCAGGCATCAAAAAAAACAGAGGAGGTTTCCTCTGTTTTTCCAGTTCTATCTTAAGCCTGATTTGCTTTTGCAAGTTCTGCTAATGCTGTAAATCCTTCCGCATCGTTGATTGCCATATCCGCAAGGATCTTTCTGTTGATCTCTACACCTGCAACCTTTAATCCATGCATCATCTTGCTGTAGGATAATCCGTTCATTCTTGCTGCCGCGTTGATACGAGCGATCCAGAGCTGACGCATCTGACGTTTTCTCTGCTTACGTCCTGCGTAGGAGCTTGCAAGAGCTCTCATAACAGACTGTTTTGCAACTCTGTACTGTTTGGAACGTGCTCCTCTGTATCCTTTCGCCAGTTTTAATACTCTATTATGTTTCTTCTTTGCGTTCATTCCGCCTTTAATTCTTGCCATGTCTTACTCCTCCTTCTATTCTTCCAACTCTTATAAGTATGGTAATACTTTCTTCATGTTCTTTACATTTGTAGAATCAGTAATGATAGATTTTCTAAGATTTCTTTTTCTCTTAGTAGATTTCTTTGTTAAGATATGGCTCTTGTAAGCTTTATTTCTCTTTAACTGTCCTGTTGCTGTTTTTTTAAAGCGCTTTGCAGCTGCTCTATTTGTTTTAATTTTTGGCATAATAATGATCCTCCTTAAATTATAAAATTTATTTTTAACGTTTTTCAGTTAAAACCATGCTCATGCTTCTTCCTTCCAGCTTTGCCGGCTTTTCTACAACCGCAATCTCTTTCAGGTGTTCCGCAAAATCATCCAGAATATGTTTGCTCTGCTGCATATGAGCCATTTCACGTCCGCGGAAACGAAGTGTAACTTTTACCTTATTCCCTTTCTGGATAAACTTCCTTGCATTGTTTACTTTCGTGTTCAAGTCATTCGTATCAATATTTGGAGATAATCGAACTTCTTTTACATCTACAGTCTTCTGCTTTTTCTTTGCCTCTTTTTCTTTTCTTGTCTGCTCGTATTTGTATTTGCCGTAATCGATAATCTTGCATACCGGCGGCTTTGCTGTTGGAGCAATCTTCACGAGATCAAGCTCGGCTTCCTGCGCGATCTTCTGCGCTTCTCTTGCAGACATAATTCCTAATTGTTCTCCATCCTGTCCGATCAGCCGCACTTCTCTGTCGCGGATCTGTTCGTTAATCATTAAATCGCTAATTGTTGTACACCTCCATGTTTGAATACTCATTCCTTGCCATAAAAAAATGGATAGCACAGACTATCCACATGATCTATCTTTACAAACCGGGCTCTCTGATATAAAATATAGAGATAACGATTGTAATTCTATATCAAACCATCAGTCACTCTTTCGTGCTGCGGTGAGAGTGGATACTCTGCTTTCTTTTCACACAGCTGTTATTCTAGCACAGCTTTCTTTTTCTGTCAAATACTTTTTTTTTGGAAATCTGATCTTTCTATTTTTCTCTTGTTTTTTACACGTCTCTGTGACATAATATACACACTCACTTTAAAGTGATAAAAAAATAAATTGTTGGGAATTTGGGGGTACAAATGAAAGAAAGAAGTAATTTTTCCAGCAGGCTCGGCTTTGTTCTTGCTGCGGCCGGATCTGCTGTAGGTCTTGGGAATATCTGGCGTTTTCCCTATCTGGCAGCACAATACGGCGGGGGAACTTTCCTTCTGGTTTATCTGATTCTTACTGTCACTTTTGGTTTTTCTCTGATGCTTGCGGAAATCGCCATCGGACGAAAAACCGGATTAAGTGCCATTGGTGCATTCAAAAAACTGGATCATCGTTTTGGGTTTCTCGGAATTCTGGCATCCCTTGTGCCGATCATCATCTTTCCTTATTATTCCGTAATCGGCGGATGGGTTACAAAATATCTTGCAGTCTTTTTGACAGGAGGAGGAAAGTCAGCTGCAGCCGATACCTATTATACTGATTTTATCGCTTCTCCTGTCGAGCCGCTGGGCTGGTTTTTTCTTTTTCTCGCCGCCACAGCTGTTATTGTCCTTCTGGGCGTGGAAAAAGGAATCGAAAAGGTCAGCAAGTTTATGATGCCTGTACTCGTAATCCTGACAGTCGGAATTGCGGTATACTGCATCACACTGCCAGGAGCCGGTGAAGGCGTCGCCTACTATCTGAAACCGAACCTGAAAGATTTTTCAACCAAAACCGTCCTCGCTGCCATGGGACAGCTGTTTTACTCTATGTCCCTTGCCATGGGAATCATGGTAACATATGGCTCCTACATGCAGAAAGACAATAACCTGGAATCTTCCGTACGGCAGATCGAAATTTTTGACACCGGCTTTGCGTTTCTTGCCGGTCTCATGATTATCCCTGCTGTATTCGTCTTTTCCGGCAAGGACGCTCTTCAGACAGGTCCCGGCCTGATGTTTGTCACACTTCCAAAAGTATTTGCAAACATGCCTTTCGGAGAGTTGATCGGAGCTGTATTTTTCCTCCTTGTATTGTTTGCCGCACTGACTTCTTCCATCTCCCTGATGGAAACGATTGTCTCGATTATCTGCGACAGACTGCACTGGACCCGGAAACGTTCAGCGCTTACCGTAGCCGTATGCGCACTGATTCTCGGCGCTCCTTCTTCTATGGGATTTGGGCCGTTAAGCTTCGTCAAAATTCTGAATCTTTCGATTCTGGACTTCATGGATTTTATCAGCAACAGCGTGATGATGCCTGTTGTAGCCTTTTTCACCTGCATTTTTGTAGGTTTCTTTATCAAACCGGAGGCTATCGGCGAAGAAGTACGTCTGAGCAGCAGAACATTCAAAAGCGAAAAGCTTTTCTCTGTCATGATTAAATGGATCGCTCCGCTTTTCCTTGTCGCAATCCTGCTAAGCTCCGTATTTCACTGGGTATAGTTTAAAAAGAGTTCTTTGGCGGGCACAGTATTATTCGATACTGTGCCCGCTTTTTTGCATACTTTTTCTCCATTTCGGAAAAACTCCATACTGAAACAGGAAAAACGGAGGAACAGTCTAATGAAGATTTCCAAGATGATACAGGAAAATATTTCTTATATTAATGAAATCCTTCCGGTAAAAGAAAGCTTTGACATTATAGAACGCGATATGATCATCGGCGGACGTGAAAGCTGCTTTTTCTTTATCGATGGATTTATGAAAGATGAAGTCATGTCCAAAGTTATGGATACGCTCTTTAAACTCACACCGGAAGAAATGCCGAAAACGGCGACCGAGCTTTCCAGAACAATGATCTCGTATGTAGAAATCGATACTTTTTCAGAATATGATGAAATTATAAAGAATATTTTATCCGGAGTCTCCTGTCTTTTTGTAGACGGCTTTGAATCCTGCATTGCCATTGACTGCAGAACCTATCCTTCCAGAAGTGTGGACGAACCCGCACAGGACAAATCACTCCGGGGATCCAGAGATGGATTTGTAGAAACAATTGTCTTTAACACCGCATTAATGAGAAGAAGGATTCGCGATCCGCATCTGACTATGAAAATGACAGAAATCGGGAAGTCTTCCCGGACAGATGTCGCTCTTTGCTATATGTCTGACCGGGTAGATCAGAACCTGCTTTCACTTCTTACACAAAAACTGGAATCAATGCAGGAAGAAGATCTGAAAATGAATCAGCAGAGTCTTGCCGAGCTTCTCTTTAAAAGAAAGTGGTATAATCCATTTCCGAAGTTCAAGTATACAGAGCGTCCGGATACTGCTGCCGCCTGTCTTCTGGAGGGAAAAATCATTCTGCTTGTAGATACCTCTCCTTCCGCGATGATTCTGCCGACATCTATCTTTGATATGATCGAGGAGGCAAACGATTATTATTTTCCAACACTGACCGGGATTTATCTGAAGATTTCCCGCGGTCTGATTACTCTGATGACCATTTTTCTCACGCCACTTTTCCTGCTTTTTATGCAGAATCCGCAGTGGATACCGGAAATTTTCGATTTTGTGCTTGTGAGGTCTACTGTAAATATCCCCTTGTACTTTCAGCTTCTGCTGCTGGAGCTTTCCATTGACGGACTGCGGCTGGCAGCTCTCAACACACCCAGCATGCTCAGTACTCCTCTCAGTGTTATCGCCGGTATTGTGATGGGGGAATTTTCCGTTCAATCCGGATGGTTTAATTCCGAAATCATGCTTTACATGGCCTTTGTTGCTGTGGCAAACTATACCCAGCCCAATTTTGAACTGGGGTATGCATTAAAATTCATGCGCCTTCTTCTTCTCACGCTCACGGCCTTATTTGACTGGATCGGTTTTGCGGCGGGGTGCATCATTATCGTGTGTTCCATCTGTTTTAACCGTACGGTTTCCGGACGAAGCTATCTGAATATCCGCAGGAATTAAATTACAGCCTCCAGCATAAAATCTTTTGCTTCATGCCTTGAAAAATGGTATGATAAGTAAAAAGCAGGATGAGGAGGTTACAGCAATGAGAGAGTTTGTTATTACTACGGACAGCACCGTCGATCTTCCAAAAGAATGGCTGGAAGAGCGTAATATTCCGACGCTGAAATTATCATATACCATTGACGGCGAAACCTATCCGGATATGGAGGGGATTTCAAAAAAAGAATTTTTTGACCGCATCAGAAGAGGTTCTCTTCCGACTACGTCCCAGGTGACACCAGGTCAGGCAAGGGAACTGTTTGAACCTATCATAAAAGAAGGCAAAGATATTATCCACATCGGATTTTCTTCCGGATTAAGCGGAAGCCTGAACAGTGAACGGATGGCCGCGCAGGATCTGATGGAAGACTATCCTGAAGCACGGATCACCGTGATCGATTCTCTTTGTGCATGTCTTGGCGAAGCACTGCTTCTCTACTATGTTCTGAAGCTTAAAAAAGAAGGGAAAACTTACGATGAGATCGTGGCCTGGGCAGAGGAGAACAAGCTTCACGTCTGCCACAATGTTACAGTGGATGATCTGAACCATCTGCACCGGGGAGGCCGTGTTTCCAAAGCTACCGCCGTCCTTGGAACCATGGTAAAGATCAAGCCTATGATCCACATGGACAATGAAGGAAAACTCAGTGTCATCGGAAAAGAACGGGGACGCAAGCGCTCCCTGCACAAGATCGTCGATATCATGGAGGAGCAGATGAAGGGCTGGGACAATGAAATTGTCATGATCACACATGGCGACTGTGAAGAAGACGCCCAGTATGTTGCCGGTCTGATCCGGGAAAAATACGGAATTGATAATATTCTGATCAATGTCATCGGGACTGTTATCGGAAGCCATACCGGTCCTGGCGTTGTTGCCACGTTCTGCATGGGAAATAAAAGATAACATTTTTACGGGACTCTGCATGAATGCAGAGTCCTTTTTCGGGCACATTTTCTCAATCTATCTTCTGTTTATTCTCAGGAAAATCCTACTATTCTATTGACATCTTTTCATTTCTTTTGTAATATAACAGTGATATATAGCAGTGTTATATAAAGGGGATCCGCATGAATGAAACAAAACCAGACACATTGCAGGCTATCCTGACAGCAGCAATGGACGAATTCCTGGAAAAGGGATTTCAATCAGCTTCTCTTAGGAATATCGTAAAACAGGCTGGTGTAACCACCGGAGCCTTTTACGGATATTTTTCCAGTAAGGAAGCTCTGTTCGAAGCTCTCGTCGGAGAACAGTATGAGTATTTCATGAACTGCTTCTGCAGCGCTCAACAGGAATTCGCTTCTCTTCCGGCGGAAGCTCAGCCTGATCAGGTAGGCATCACGTCCGGCTCATGTATGCGCGAGATGCTTTTGTATGCCTATTCTCATCTGAAGGAGTTCAAATTGATTCTCTGTCATTCCACAGGCACACGCTTTGCCGGTATGATTGATGAAATGGTAAGAATCGAGCTTCAGGCGACTCATGACTATCTGAATGTGCTGAAGTCACTTGGAAGACCCGCACCGCCGATTGATGAGCATCTGGAACACATCCTTGTGACCGGAATGTTTAATGCTTTTTTTGAGCTTATTATCCATGAAATGCCGCTTCCAAAAGCGGAAAACTATCTCGAAGAGATGCGGGAATTTTATACTGCAGGATGGCTGAAGATTATGGGGCAGTAAGCCCTGTAATTTTTATCCAGAGGTTAGTTTGTGCTAACTTTTTTATAGCGGACTCCGGCTGCTTCTCCGTTCCTGTATGTTCCGGCCGGGCTTGGCAGGTATTCGGACAGCATCCGACACTTTTTATAAGGAGGTTTATCATGAAAAAACAGTCAAATTTATCGCGGCTTTTGTCCTATGCCGGCGGTCACAAAATCCTGACATGGCTTTCATGGATTTTGTCAGTGGTCAGTGCGCTTCTGGCACTTGTCCCTTTCTGGTACATCTGGCGTATCATCCATGATCTTCTGGAAGCAGCCCCTGATTTTTTCAGGGCAGACCAGACAGCGTCCTATGGCTGGAGTGCTGTGCTTTTTGCAGTACTTTCTGTTCTGGTCTACATTGCTGCGCTGATGTGTTCTCATCTTAGCGCATTCCGGATTGCTTCCAACATCCGGAAAGAGCTCCTGCGCCATATTGCTTCTCTCCCGCTTGGCACCATCGAAAAATACGGCAGCGGAAAACTCCGCCGAATTGTCAACACATCCAGCGCCGCCGCGGAGACATATCTTGCCCACCGTCTTCCGGACAAGGCCGGAGCCATTGCAACTCCCGTTGGTCTTCTCTTTCTGCTTCTCGTATTTGACTGGCGTCTCGGGCTTTTAAGTCTCATCCCTGTCATACTCGGCTTTCTGATTATGATGAGAATGACCGGGCCGGATATGGAGGCAAAAATGAAAGAGTATCAAAACGCCCTCTCAGACATGTCCAATGAAGCGGTAGAGTACGTCCGCGGTATTCCTGTTGTCAAGACCTTTGGCCAGAGTGTCTATTCCTTCAAACGGTTCAAAGCTTCCATTGACAACTATGAGAAATGGGTGATCGCCTATACGAAGACGCTGCGGCTTCCAATGATGTTTTATACCACAGCCATCAACGGCGTCTTTGCCTTTTTGATTGCAGGCGGAATCTTTCTGTCCAGAAACGGCGTCTCAAACGACCTTCTTCTGAATCTGATTTTCTATATTATTATTACGCCGGTAATCGGAACGACCCTGACCAAAATCATGTTCATGAGTGAAGATGCAATGATTGTCACGGACGCCCTCTCCCGCATCGATACCATCCTAGATGAAAAGCCCCTTGCCGAAAGTGCTGCCCATACAATCCCTTCCAGCCATTCTATCACTCTGGAACATGTGACATTCAGTTACGACGGCCAGAAAGATGCTCTCAGCGACCTTTCCCTGTCCATTCCATCCGGGCAGGTCGCCGCCCTGGTTGGTCCTTCCGGCGGCGGCAAAACAACGCTTGCCGGCATCGCTGCCAGATTCTTTGATCCTCAGAAAGGCCGGGTGCTGATCGGAGATGTGGATATCCGGCAGATTTCAAAAGAAGATCTGATGAATCAGGTATCCTTTGTCTTTCAGAACAGTCGGCTGATCAAGTCCTCCATTCTGGAAAATGTCCGGATGGCAAGGCCTGATGCTTCCCGGCAGGAGGTATTTCAGGCACTGGAAGCCGCCCAGTGTATGGATATCATCGAAAAGCTTCCGGACGGCATTGACACGGTCATCGGTGCGGACGGCATCTACCTGTCCGGCGGTGAACAGCAGCGGATCGCCATTGCCCGGGCGATTTTGAAAAACGCGCCTGTCCTGATCCTGGATGAGGCCACCGCATTTGCGGATCCCGATAACGAAGTCCGTGTACAGCAGGCACTCTCCACACTCTCCAGAGGCAAGACCGTGCTCATGATTGCCCATCGGCTTTCTTCCATCACCGGAGCAGACTGTATTTATGTCATGCAGGATGGGAAAATCACGGAAAGCGGCACTCACGCAGAACTGCTTCAAAAAAACGGACTGTTTGCCCATATGTGGCGGAACTATTCCGAAGCGGCGGAATGGAAAATCGAAAAGGAGGAGAACGTATGATTCAGAAATTACAAAGACGATTTGCATTATCCCGTCAGGGAGCCATTGACCTGATCAAAGGTTGTCTGGCCTGTGTCCTGCAGGATCTTTCCTTTATGTTTCCGGTCGGACTTTTATACCAGTTTGTGCTTGACATGATGGCCGGAGGCGTAAACGGCAGCCGGATCCTCTTTTATCTGGCAGGATGTGCCGCATGCCTGGTTCTGATTTTTGTCGTCACCTGGTTTCAGTATAATGCCACTTATCTGGCAACCTATGTGGAAAGCGGTGTGCGGCGGATCTCGCTGGCCGAACAGCTCCGGAAGATCCCCCTCTCCTTCTTCGGAAAAAAAGATCTCGCCGATCTGACCAATTCCATCATGGGAGACTGTGCCACCTTGGAGACTACGTTTTCCCACTATGTGCCCGCCCTGTTCGGATCCTTGATTTCAACCACCCTCGTTGCGGTCTGCCTGCTGTTTTTCAATGTAAAAATGGCCCTTGCCGCGATCTGGGTCCTTCCTGTTGCCTTTGCCATTACTCTCTTTTCTGCCCGGATTCAGGAATATTTCAACCGGAAAGCGGTGGCTGCCAACGTTGCACTGGAGAAGGGCGTCCAGGAATGTATCGAAAGTATGCAGGATCTGAAAGCATATAACGCAGAGCACCGCTATCTTACCGGTCTGTACCGAAAAATCGACGAGTCGGAAAAACGCCATATTGTAACGGAGCTTGGCACCGCCCTTTTTGTCGTATCTTCCACCCTGATTCTGAAATTTGGAATCGCCACCACCGCTCTGACCGGATCCGTGCTTCTGATCCGCGGGGAGATCGATATTCCTCTGTTTTTTATGTTTCTGCTTGTAGTATCCCGTATTTACTCTCCGCTGGAAGGCGCACTCCAGAATCTGGCCGCCGTCATTTCCAGCAGGACAAATATCAGCCGTATGAACGAGATTCTCGATCACCCGGTACAGACCGGAAGCAAAGACCTGACCAACAAAGGATATGATATCCGCTTCGATCATGTAGGCTTCTCCTACAATACCGGAGAAACCATTTTAAAAGACGTATCCTTCACTGCAAAGCAGGGGGAAGTTACTGCCCTGGTCGGCCCGTCCGGCGGCGGCAAGACAACCGTCTCCCGTCTGGCTGCCCGTTTCTGGGATATTCAGCGTGGAACCATCACCGTGGGAGGTATGGACATCTCCAAAGTGGATCCGGAAACACTGCTTTCCTTTTACTCCATCGTCTTTCAGGACGTGACCCTGTTTAATAATACAATCATGGAGAATATCCGGATCGGACGAAAAGACGCCACAGACGCTGAAGTCCTGGCTGCCGCAAGACTGGCAAACTGTGAAGAGTTTGCTCTCCGGCTTCCGGACGGTTACAACAGCATGATCGGAGAAAATGGATGCGAACTTTCCGGCGGTGAACGGCAGCGTATCTCCATCGCACGGGCCTTTCTGAAAGACGCCCCGATCATTCTTCTGGACGAGGCCACCGCAAGTCTGGACGTCGAGAACGAAACGCTGATTCAAAGCGCTCTTTCCCGTCTGATCAAAGAGAAAACTGTTCTCGTCATTGCACACCGTATGCGGACAGTAAGCGGTGCCGACAAGGTCGTGGTTCTTTCCGAAGGAACTGTTGCGGAACAGGGAACTCCAAAAGAACTTCTTCAGTCCGGCACTATCTACCCTCATATGGCAGGACTGCAGGACATCAGTCAGAGTTGGAAGCTGTAATCAACCACATATTTAAAACGGACAGCATACCCGTTAACGGTATGCTGTCCGCCTGATATGATTTGCGGATTCATCTGTTATTGATAGATCGGATATCTGCCGCAGATGTCGGTCACCGCCCTGCGGATCTGATCCGCGTTCTTTTCAAAATCAACTGCTGCAAGACGAATCAGCCCTGCGATCTCTTTCATTTCCGGTTCTTTCAATCCCCGTGTTGTCACTGCCGGCGTACCGATCCGGATACCGCTTGTGATCCCCGGTTTCTGCGGGTCGTTCGGGATTCCGTTCTTATTGACTGTAATATACACTTCATCCAGCCGGTTCTGCATCTCTTTTCCGGTCAGATTCATCTTTCTTAAATCCACCAGCATCAGATGATTGTCCGTGCCGCCGCTTACGAGGTCAAATCCCTCTTCCAGCATGGCCTCCGCAAGAGCATGGGCATTCTTCACGATCTGTTCCTGATAGTTCCTGAACTCCGGCTTCAGCGCCTCACCAAAGCAGATGGCCTTTGCCGCAATCACATGTTCCAGAGGTCCGCCCTGTGTGCCCGGGAATACAGCCTTGTCCACCTGCTTTGCATATTCTTCCTTGCAGAGGATCAGACCTCCCCTCGGGCCTCTTAATGTCTTATGAGTCGTGGTGGACACCACATCCGCATATGGAACCGGGCTCTGGTGAAGTCCCGCTGCAACAAGCCCTGCAATATGCGCCATATCGACAAAGAGGTATGCGCCCACTTCTTTTGCAATGTCCGCAAACAGATCAAAACGAATCTCTCTTGGATAGGCGGACGCACCTGCTACAATCATCTTCGGTTTACATTCTTTTGCAATTTTGCGGATCTCATCGTAATCAAGAAAACCATCCTCACCGACATTGTATGGTACAAAATGATAAAGCTTTCCGGACTGGTTGACCGGAGAACCATGGGTCAGATGCCCGCCATGATTCAGGTTCATCCCCATCACCGTATCCCCCGGCTGAATAAATGCCTGATAAACCGCCATATTGGCCTGTGCACCGGAATGAGGCTGTACACAGGCATGTTCCGCCCCAAACAGCTTCCTGGCCCGTTCGATTGCCAGTGTCTCAATCTCGTCTACATGTTCGCATCCGCCATAATAGCGTCTTCCCGGATATCCTTCCGCGTACTTATTGGTCGGCACTGTTCCCATCGCAAGCATGACCGTCGGACTTACAATATTCTCCGACGCAATCAGCTCCAGATTTCTCCTCTGACGTGCCAGCTCCGCTTCCAGTCCCTTTCCCACTTCCGGATCATACTGACTGATATAATCCATGACTTCCTGTACCAGATTCATTACACATCCTCCTTCTTATTTTGTTGTACTGCCCAAACCTCCATTTCTGATGCCGTCAGCATCGTCATCGAGGGTGATGCCATATTCCACAAAGATTCCCTGCATAAATCCTTCTCCTGCTTTCAGCTCCACAGTTTTTCCCTCATTGGTATCATTGGTCAGTTTTGCGAAAATATGCCCTTCATTGTCTGAGTAGTAATAATCACTGTCAATGATACCGACCGTATTGTTGAGCTGAAGGCGGTACTTGAACCCAAGGCCGCTTCTCGGATAACATTTCAGCACCCATTCCTCCTCCATCCAGACACGGATGCCGGTCGGGATTTTCACCGTCTCTCCCGGTGCAAGCGTGACCGGATACGGGGCGAAGAAGTCATATCCCGCAGAGCCTTTTGTTGCCCTTCTCGGAAGCCTGATCTCTTCATACACCTTCTCTGCCTCCTCTGCGGTCAGAATCCCCTCTGTCCCCTCCAGGAACTGTTCTTTACTTACTTTCTGAAATTTCGCGATTCTTTTCATCGTGTTCTCCTTTTTCTGCCTTATTTTACAAGTTTTGCATTAATTTCATCATACTATTCTGAACGCAGAAAGTCAAATTCAATTCTGAATTCCGGGTGCTCCTTTGAATATTCTACAATAAAAAAAAGATCAAAAACAAATCTTCTGCTTCTGATCCTTTTTCCTGGTTTATTCTAATTTCCACATTCAATACTGATCTCATTAAAGAGTTCCAGAATCGTATCGACTGTTGTCTCCTCTTTTTCTTTCCCTGATCTGTCAAGAATACAGCGTCCCTGATGCATCATCAGCATCCTGTTGCCGTATTCTACCGCATACCGGAGATTATGTGTGACCATGATGGTCGTAAGCTGCTTTTCTTTTACAATCTTATCGGTCAGTTCCATAATGGTCTCCGCCGTCTTCGGATCCAGCGCCGCCGTATGCTCATCCAGAATCAGAAAATCTATCGGGGTCATCGTGGACATCAGAAGAGCCATGGCCTGGCGCTGGCCGCCGGAAAGGCTTCCGACTTTGACGTCCATCTTATCTTCCAGTCCCAGGTTGAGCTGCCGGAGCAGTTCCCTGTAATGCTCTTTCCGTCCTTTGTTGATCCCTCTTCCAAGTCCATAAAACTTTCCTTTATTGTCCGCAAGAGACATGTTTTCCAGAATCGTCATGGACGGGCATGTTCCCATGGCAGTGTTCTGATACACTCTTCCGATTCTACGGTTCCTTTTATATTCTTTCATTTTTGTGATATCTTCACCGTCCATCAGGATCTGCCCCGACTCCACCGGGATACTTCCGCAGAGAATATTCAGCATGGAAGTCTTTCCGGACCCGTTGCTTCCTACAACAGAGACAAACTCTCCTTCCCGGACAGTCAGGTTGAAATCCTGAAACAGACACATTTCATTGATAGTGCCCGGATTATAATATTTCGTAATTCCTCTTAATTCAAGCATTTCCTTTTACCTTCTTCTTTCTTTCCATTCCGATGATCAGTATGATCAGGAACAATACTGCCGTGATCAGCTTCATATCCTGCGGTTCAAAGAACTTCAGCGCTGCCGCAACACAGGCCTTATAGATGACGGAACCAATCAGAACCGCCGTGGTTGCTTTCATGAACGTCAGGCTCTTGAACAGGCTGGTTCCGATAATCACGCTTGCAAGCCCGATAACAATCGCACCGGTACCGCTGGAAATCTCAAACACTCTTTGTTCCTGACAGAAAATACTGCCCGAGAGACATACAAGTCCATTCGCAATAGCAAGACCGAGGATCTTGACATTTCCCTGATCCTTGGCAAGGGACGTCACAAGATTTGCGTTATCGCCCACCGCCCGGAGCAGAAATCCCGATTTTGTCTTCATATACAGATCAAGAATGATTTTGGCAATCAACGCAATCACCAGGGAAATCACACACACTTTGTAAGAAGAAAGAGATCCCGTAAAAATTCCATCCATCAACTCGTTATCAAAAATACTCTTTTCTCCAAAAATCGGCACGTTTGCTGTTCCGGCAAGTCGAAGATTGATCGTCCAGAGCGCGGTCATCATGATAATTCCGGACAGCAGATCCCGGACCTTGAATTTTACATGAATCAATCCCGTACAGACTCCTGCCAGTACTCCTGCCCCAAAGGAAATCACCAGAGTCAGATACGGATTGACTCCTTTGACAATTAAAGCCGCCGTCACGGCAGAACCCAGAGGGAAACTGCCGTCCACGGTCAGATCCGGAAAATCCAGAATCTTGTAAGTGATATAGACTCCAAGTGCCAGGATCCCGTAAATCAGGCCCTGCTCTACTGTTGTTACAATAAGGTTCATCTGTCTGCCTCCCGTTTTCTTCCTTTATGATGCGGAAATTTCATCGAAACTTTCCACCGCCTGGCTTACCAGGCTTTCATCCAACGTAATTCCAAGATTTTCCGCTGCTTTTGTATTGACATAAAGTCCAGGTTCTGAAATTGTCTCGTAATTCATTTCGGACGCTTTCTTTTCTCCCTTTAATACCTGCGCCGCCATCTTTCCGGTCTGCTTTCCAAGTTCGATATAATCCAGTCCCTCTGCTGCTACACATCCAAGTTTTACCTGCTCAATTTCACTTCCAAATACCGGTATGTTCTGTGCGTTCGCCTTGTCAAGAATCGTCGCAAGGGAATTGACGACAGTATTGTCCGTCAAGTTTGTCAGACAGTCCACTTCGCTTAAAAGCTCCTCAGTTGCAAGAGAGATATCCGCTGTCTGGGTCACGCCTTTTTCTACAATCTCAAAGTCATAATCTCCTGCCAGCTCTTTGTATGTTTCCAGCGCAGATACGGAATTTGCTTCACTTGTTGTATAGAGAATTCCGATCTTTTTCGCGTCCGGAAGAATCTGACGGATCATTTCCAGCTGCTCCTTAATCGGAAGCTCGTCACTTGTTCCTGTCACTTCTCCAACCGGAGTACCATCCTCATCAGCCAGCTTTGCAGCTACCGGATCTGTCACAGCTGTATAAATCACAGGAATGTCTGCATTCAACGCAGAGTTAAATGATGCCTGAGCACTTGGTGTCGCAATTCCGCAGATCAGATCTACTTTGTCGGATACAAATGCATCACTGATCTGTTTTGTCGTTCCCTGATCCGCTGCCGCGTTTTTATATTCAATTTTCAGATTCTTTCCTTCTTCAATACCTTCTTCTTTCAGTCCTTCTATAAAGCCTTCTCTGCAGTTATCCAGAGATCCATGCTCCGCAAACTGGGAAATACCAATTGTATATTCCGCATCTCCCGAGCTGTTTCCATCACCGCTTCCACATCCTGCCAGAAGTCCCATTGCCATCACTGCACTTAATAATACGGTTACCATTTTCTTTTTCATATTGTTTTCTCCTTTTCTACTACATAAAATATGATGATTCTTCCGGATGTTGTATGCCAAACATCCGGCCCTTGTCAGTAAGAAAGGAAGTGGAACCCTTCAAAGAAGTCTGTAAATCTTTTCTTCAAATAAAAATCCGCCCCAAGCTTCTGCTTGAGACGGTAATAATCATCTTATTATCGCGGTACCACTCAAATTGGCATCTGATGCCCACTTTCTCATGTACTAACATACACTCCTGATTGATAACGGGTTCGGTTCCCGACAAACCATACTTGCCATGCGGCTTTCAGGCTGCCCTCGAAAGTCCATTCAATCATCTGCTCCATACAGCAGTTCCACCATCTGCCGCTCTCTGTGATTTCGCCTGATGATCTACTCCTCTTTCTCATCGGTTTAAAATATAAATCTTGGGTATACTTTATCACACTGCTTTACTGCTGTCAAGAAATTTTTTTATTTCTTCTGCAATCTGCCCTGCACTCTTTCCGTCTGTGGAAACTTCCAGATCCGCCGCCCTCTTATAATATGGCTCTCTTTTATCCAGCAGTTCACGGATGTACTCCGGCGTCTTGTTCTGTTCCAGAAGCGGCCTGTCATGGCTGTCCTTTACTCTTTCATAGATCGTCTCAGGGCTGGCGGTCAAAAGGACTACAATGCCGCACGCTTTCATGGCCTCCACATTCTCGTCCCTCAGAGGCACACCGCCGCCGCAGGAGATAATGGTTCCTTCTCTTTCTTTCAGATTTCTCAGGAACCCGGTCTCGCACTGCCGGAAATAGGTCTCTCCCATCTGTGCAAAGATCTCCGGAATCGGCATCTGTTCCATGTCTTCGATTGCCTGATCCATATCGATCACATCCATATGCAGGAGTTCTTTCAGACTTCCTGAAATCGTTGTCTTGCCTGTCCCCATAAATCCGGTTAAAAATATGTGCTTCATCCTGTTTTCCGCCTTCCGTGATAGATTGACTTTCTTTTTCTCATTCTTTATAATCTTACCATAATCAATACCAGATAGAAAGAGGGAATCCCTATGTCATTACAAATCAGCGGGCATACCGGACTTTTAGGCTTCTTTGCCGATCCGGCGTCCCATTCCAGATCCCCATTGATGTACAACACGGCTTTTGAGAAACTGGGACTGGATTACGTGTATCTTGCATTTCAGATCGACCAGACAACACTTCCGGATGCTGTTCAGTCCATGCGTACCCTTCGGATGCGCGGAGCAAATGTTTCCATGCCGAACAAGACTGCTGTCATGCAGTATCTGGACGAAATCTCCACAGAAGCACGTCTCTGCGGCGCAGTCAATACCATTGTGAACGACAGCGGGCATTTGACCGGTTATAACACCGATGGAAGCGGCGCTATGCTGGCTCTTTCCGAGGCGGGCGTTTCTGTTTCAGGAAAGCATCTTGCCATCCTCGGTGCCGGAGGTGCCGGCACTGCCATTATCACACAGGCGGCACTGGACGGCGTTTCAGAAATATCTGTTTTTGTCCGAAAGTCAAGCTTCTGGAAATCCGAAGCATTTCTTGAGAAAATCCGGAAAGAAACCGGATGTCAGATTTCACTTCTGGATATCGGGGATCCTGCTGTCTTGAAACAGGAACTTGTCCGTGCCGATATTCTGATCAATGCCACCAGCATCGGCATGGAACCGAATACAGATGCCTGTCCGATTCCCGGACCGGAGTTTCTGAATGAAAGTCTCTTTGTCATGGATATTATCTACTCTCCGGAAGAGACAACGCTGCTTCGGTACGCCAAAGAAAAAGGACTGCCATGCTGCAACGGCCTTGGCATGCTTCTCTATCAGGGTGCGGCAGCATTCCGCCTGTATACCGGGGAAGAACTTCCGATTGAGGATGTAAAAAAAGCATGGGGCGTGGAAACACTCTGACGCTTCCACGATACGAAAAAGAGCAGATCCATCATCTCGCATGGAATCTGCTCTTTTTTATTACTCATTTACTTTTCAATCCTGACTGCCGTACCATTTGCGGACACTCCCAAAATATTGTTGGAAAGGGTAATATAATCAAAATCCACTCCGATCAATGCATTTGCACCGATCTTTTTTGCATTCTTTACCATTTCCTCATAGGCATTCCGCTTTACCTCTTTCATCTTGTTAGATGCGGTCGTTGACCTCTCTCCAAATAAATCCGTTAATTCCATGGAAAATTCACTGAAAAAACCGGTACCCAGAACAACATCACCGCTCACAATTCCAAGATAGGATTCAATTCTGTATCCTTCAAACGAATATCCTGTTGTGGCAAGAAATGCATCCTCGGAATCACAGAAAGAGAAAACATCAATCCCCTCCTTACTGAGATCCTCCTGTGATCTTTCCAATGCTTCGTCCGTGTACTGTTTGACTTTTGATTTCGTATCCGGATCTTTACACCGGTCCAGCAGTTCTACAGACAGGGAGATACATTGTTGTGATTCCCGGTTCTTTTTTGCCTGATTAATTTTTTTCAACAGATCTCCGCACGTATTGCATACTGTGAAGCTGCATCCGGTATACGGTTCTGTTCCGCCTCCAAGCATTTTGAAATTGGATCCGCAGATATTACAGTTTCCCATAACTTTTTCCTCCTTTGCAACATTTTCTTTATCAGAACCCGGTTCTAAAACGGTGTTCCTACCATATCGTACGGTGTCACATGATATACGTTCAAATTTACTAGGTTATCTTTTAGGAGATTTGTTTAACAGCTACTTCAATAATTTCTATAATCCGAAAATACTACTCAATGCGTAGTATGTTAATAATTTTAAGATTAGCAGTTATTCTGTTTCATCTAAAACTAACTGAGTGTACATTTCAAATACTGACAGTAAGAATAAATCTTCCATCGTATCAATAGTTTCTCCTGCAAAACCGCCTGGATCGCCGTAATCTTTTTTTGAATCTGAGTTTTTACTTCCGAAAATTGCAAGCCATTGAGCCAAAGTAGTTAAGAACTGGCATGCTTCAATTCCAGATGCTCCATATACTTCATATATATTCTCCAGTTCTTTAAGTGTCTTCCGTGAAGATTCCGCATCTTGGATATCTCTTAGAGTGTCCGTTATACAAAATTCATACGGAGAAGTTCCATCAAATCCAGAAGAAAATATTTTACCTGCTACACTATTCGGATCCATACAAGAAGGGCGATACTTAATACGTGAAACTGGAATCTCTTTATTGCCATAGGATTCTAAACTACGCAACACATACTTTCCTCCTTCGTAGAACGGAGAGTCATCATTAGGAAAATACTCGTAAAATACTTTTTCCATCTCTTTAATGCATTTTCCAAAAAGTTCGTTTATCTCCTTAACACGCAGATCAAGTTCGCAATACTCTAAAATGCGGTTCTGTACTTCCAGTGTCATACAGCAAAATTCACGGTACATATCTCTTGAATAATAAAATAAATCATTGTGCATTGCCGCAATCGCACATAAAGGTATTAGCCCTCTATCAGAATAATATTTTGATATGAACGAAACTGCCTGTGTTTTTACACTTTCGGCATGGCGGTTTTCATCTCGTTTATCTTGCCGTTGTTCAAACTCATTCATACGGCTACTCTGACGATATTGTAAAACCGCAATAACAATCGTCGCAATAAGAGAAACGACAGCGCAAATAATGCTTATCCAATCTGAACAACTCATTATGGTATCTCTCCCGAACTATTATTCGTACCATAATTATAGCATATTAGAAACACTTTTTATATTGAATTTGTTTTGTGTAAAATAATATAGAAATTCACTAATGAGAATCGAACTCATATAAGCTCTGGCAGCTTAGTGATAAAAAATTTAAAGCCGTACGACTGTATCATACGGCTTTCTCATGCTAAGACTTTTCTCATATATTCAAATTCAATAGTTTATTTGTACCCCATTCATTTTCTGCTATACCCCATTTTGCACCCCCATTTTTCTGCCCAGATACGTCAAATTTTGTAAGACTTTGTAAAGATTGTGGGGTATTGCAAATCTTTCACTTTCCTTAAAAATACTGGCTTAAAACGGTGTTCCTACCATATCGTACGGTGTCACCTGATATACGTAATAGTTCAGCCAGTTCGTATACAGGTTATTTGCATTGGATCTCCAGGTAAGGAGCGGACGGTTTTCCGGATTGTCATCCGGGTAATAGTTGACCGGAAGTTCAATCGGAAGTCCTTTTGCTTTGTCACGCTTATATTCCTGATCCAGTGTCATCCGGTCGTATTCCGGATGTCCCATGACAAAAATCTGTTTTCCATCTTTAGTCATGGCAAGGAAGATTCCCGCTTCTTCAGACTCTGCAAGCACCATCAGATCCTCACACGCCTTGATCTGCTCCGGATCCACCTGTGTATGACGGGAATGCGGCGCGTAAAATACATCGTCAAATCCTCTGACCAGAGGGATTCTTCTGTTCATGACGCGATGGCGGAATACGCCGAACAGCTTCTTATCAAGCGGGTATTTATCAATGCCAAAATGATAATAATAAGCTGCCTGGGCTCCCCAGCACAGATGAATCGTGGAGGTGACATTGGTTTTTGTCCATTCCATGATCTCTTTCATCTCATCCCAGTAGTCTACTTCCTCAAACGGCATCTGCTCGATTGGAGCCCCCGTGATGATAAATCCGTCAAACTTCTGGTCTTTTACGTCCTGAAACCGGACATAGAATTTATTCAGATGGTTTGCCGATGTGTTCTTGGACTGATGATTGGACACCATCACAAAGGTCACATCCACCTGAAGTGGGGTATTGGAAAACGAACGCAGAAGCTGAAGCTCTGTATCCTCTTTGAGCGGCATCAGATTCAGCAGTCCTATTTTCAGGGGACGGATATCCTGGTGCACCGCACGGTGCTCATCCATCACAAAAATATTTTCACGCTCCAGTATTTCTTTTGCTGGAAGATCATTTTGTACTCGAATCGGCATCTTCTCTTCTCTCCTTTGTTTCTTCTAAATATGTAAATTCTCCATCTTCTTCCAGATACTCTACATCTCCGTAGTGTTCTGTGTCCGGAGGCAGTTTTTTCTTCTTCAGTTTCTCTTCCACTACCATCTTCACGATATAGTAAATCACAGCAAACGTCGGAACCCCGATGATCATTCCGATAAATCCGAACAGTCCGCCCCCGAGCAGAATGGAAAACACCACCCAGAACGCGGAAAGTCCTGTGGAATTTCCAAGAATCTTCGGTCCGATCACATTGCCGTCCAGTTGCTGCAGGGCAATGATAAAGATCAGAAAATAAAGTCCCTTAAGCGGATCTGCAAGGGCAATCAGGATCGTACTTGGAATAGCACCGATATAAGGTCCGAAGAACGGAATCACGTTGGTCACTCCGACGATCACGCTGACAAGCAGGATGTACGGCATGTCCAGAATGGTGATCCCGATAAAACAAAGTACGCCGATAATGGCGGAGTCAATGATTTTTCCGATAATAAATCCGCCAAAAATTTCATTGCTTTTTCTTGTAATATGCAGCACCATATTGGCGCGCTCTACCTGCATGCCCGCATACAGCATTTTTTTAATCTGTGCCGAAAAAGTTTCCTTTCCGAACAGCATGTAGACAGAAACAATACATCCGACAAGAAAATTAAACACTTCGCTTAATACATTAATAGCACCTGTCGTTATATTGGTCATCAGCACATTCATCTGTCTGAGCAGATCCGTTTGAATCCAGTTCTGAATATTCTCCGACGCATGATTCAAAATATTTTCTACTATAGCACCGACGGGCGACTGTTCTTTTTGAATATGATCAAAAGAGTCCATCACTGCGTTCAACTGCCCCGGCAATGTCTCCATTAAATTGTGAACGCTTGTTATGAGTTCAGGAATCAGCATATTCAACAGAGTAATAATAATTGCGAATAAAACAAGCAGAGCCAGGCAGATTCCAATTCCTCTGGAAAGTCTGTCTGCCGTCCTCTTCTTTTTCAGCTTCTTCTCCAGCAGCGGGCAAAGGTATCTGTCTACTGCTTTTACAATTGGATTCAGCAGATAGGCGATGGCAAATCCGTAAATAATCGGCTTCAGAATTCCAATGATCGTCCGGATCACGCCGAAGATCGTGTCTACCCTGAGAAACGCAAAATAAAGAACGATACATGCCGCGATTACAAGGAAAAATGTCAGACCTCTCCCAAAGGACTGGCGAATTCTGGACGGGCCTTTTCTTCCAAAAGCAGGCAGTTTATCCGGCTCTTTTTCCTTTTTGTTTCCGATTCCCGAATGACTGGTATCTTTTCGCTTCAAATTCTTCCCTCCCGGTTGAAACACATATAAATTTATTATAGCGAAAGCTTTGAAACGCGTCAACAAAAGAACAGACGGAAATCATTCCGTCTGTTCTCTTACTTCTTTCTTACCGGCACTGGAAAGTTGCGCACTCTGTCTCTTCGCAGCTGCATGCCCCGCCGCCTTCTACACTGATCTTCCCTGCATTACATTTGCAGTTTTCATTGTAACAGCATTCCTGAGCCTTACAGTCAATCGTGCTGAGAGGAGAAGCCTCCATGGACGCATTTGTAAATGTTCCGGATTTTCTCTCCTCAAAGCTGTCACAGCATGTGTCGGATGCATTTTTTGCCTGATCGCCTCCTACGCGAATACTGTCAAGATTACAATAATAGTTCTGATTGTGCATACAATTCTGCACCGTACATTTTAATTCTGGCATCTTTTCATCCTCCTTCTATTTCTCAGGAGGTAGTATGTCCAGCTTTCAGATAATCTATTCCTTTGTTTCGATTTCTCTTCTCACTCTTCCAGAGATTTCCTTTTTGATATCGCACAGGAAGTCTTCCAGAGCTTTCTGTCCTTCATCTCCTGCAAATCTGCTTCTTACGGAAACAAGGCTCTCTTCTTCCTCTTTTGCTCCTACTACCAGCATATACGGAATCTTCTGCATCTGAGCCTCACGTATCTTGTAGCCGATTTTCTCTGCTCTTGTGTCAATCTCGGCGCGGATTCCTGCCTCTTTTAATGCCTCGAATACTTTCTCTCCGTATTCCAGATGTTTGTCGGAAATCGGAAGCACTTTCACCTGTACCGGAGCAAGCCAGGTCGGGAATGCCCCTGCAAAGTGTTCAATCAGAATTCCGATAAACCGCTCGATGGAGCCGAATGCTACACGGTGGATCATGATCGGACGATGTTTCTCTCCGTCTGCCCCTGTATATTCCAGATTGAAACGCAGCGGAAGCTGGAAGTCAAGCTGGATTGTTCCGCACTGCCATGTACGTCCGATGGAGTCTTCTAGATGGAAGTCGATCTTCGGTCCGTAAAAAGCACCGTCACCCTCATTGACTACATAGTCCATTCCCAGTGCATCCAGCGCTTCTCTGAGCGCTTCTGTAGCCAGATTCCAGTCTTCATCGCTTCCCATGCTGTCTTCCGGTCTTGTAGAAAGTTCTACATGATATTTGAAGCCAAACAGCTTGTAAACTTCATCGATCAGAAGCGCAACACCCTTGATCTCATCTTTCACCTGTTCCGGTGTCATAAAGATATGGGCATCGTCCTGTGTGAAGCAGCGCACTCTCATCAGTCCGTGCATCTGTCCGGATTTCTCGTGGCGGTGTACAATACCAAGTTCTCCCATACGAAGCGGAAGGTCACGGTAGGAACGCGGTTCTGACTCATAAACGAGGATGCCGCCCGGGCAGTTCATCGGCTTCACGGCAAAATCCTGATCGTCGATTACTGTTGTATACATATTTTCTTTGTAATGATCCCAGTGTCCGCTTGTCTCCCAGAGATGACGGCTGAGCATGATCGGAGTGGAAATCTCCACATAGCCGTTCTTTGTATGGATCTCTCTCCAGTACTCCAGAAGCGCGTTTTTCAGCGCCATTCCTTTCGGAAGGAAGAACGGGAATCCCGGGCCTTCTTCTCTGAGCATGAACAGCCCCAGTTCTTTTCCAAGCTTTCTGTGGTCTCTTTTCTTCGCCTCTTCCATCATTGTCAGATACTCATCCAGATCTGCTTTTTTTGTAAAGGAAGTACCATAGATTCTTGTCAGCATCTTGTTCTTCTCATTGCCTCTCCAGTAGGCACCTGCAAGGCTTGTCAGCTTGAATGCTTTTACCGCTTTTGTATTCATCAGGTGCGGTCCTGCACAAAGATCCGTAAACTCTCCCTGTTTGTAGAAACTGATAATAGAATCTTCCGGAAGATCCTCGATCAGTTCCACCTTGTACGGCTCCTCTTTTTCTTTCATCAGAGCGATGGCTTCCTCTCTTGGAAGTGTAAAGCTTTCAATCGGCAGCGCCTCTTTTACAATCTTTTTCATCTCTTTTTCGATCTTTTCCAGATCCTCTGTTGTAAACGGAGTCTCTCTGTCCAGATCATAGTAAAATCCATCAGCAATTGCCGGTCCAATGGCAAGTTTTGTCTCCGGATACAGACGTTTTACCGCCTGTGCCAGAATATGGGAGGAAGTATGCCGGAATGTTTCCTTTCCTCCTTCGTCCTGGAATGTCAGGATGCTGAGTTCGCAGTCATCGGAAAGCACCGTTCTCAAATCCACCACTTCCCCATTGACTTCTCCTGCCATTGCCACTCTTGCAAGGCCTTCGCTGATATCGGATGCAATCTCGAATACAGACATGCTCTTGTCGTACTCTCTCACAGACCCGTCTTTTAATGTAATTTTCATCTTGTTCTTCCCCTTTCTATTCTGTTTATTCTATGGAAACCCTCTCACGGTCCGGATGTTCACCTGACCATCCGACCGGAGGCATGGTATCGAGCTTTTGCATTTCTGTTTTCGTCAACTCAAAGCCGAAAATATCCTGATTATTCTTCATCCGTTCCTCACTCGATGCCTTCGGAATTGGAATGATTCCTTTCTGGAAGGCATACCGCAGGCAGATCTGTGCCTGGGTCACATGGTGCCTTTCTGCAAGAGCACGGATCAGTTCATCATCCATCACCCGCCTTCTTCCAAGCGGGCTCCATGCCTGTACAAGAATATCATGTTCCTGGCAGTAGCGCACCGCCGCTTCCTGAGTATATCCCGGATGAAACTCCAGCTGGTCAACCGCAGGTACAACCTCACAGGATTCCAGAAGATTCTCAATGTGGTGCGGAAGGAAATTGCTGACACCGATAGCGCGTACCCGCTTCTCGTGATAGAGCTTCTCCAGTGCTTTCCATGTTTCGATATCCAGTTTCTTCCAGTTCTCACAGTCCGGCGATGGCTTCGGCCAGTGAATCAGATACAGATCCAGGTAGTCTGTCTGAAGATTTTTTAATGTCTGCTCAAAAGCCCGCAGAGTATTATCATATCCCATCTCATCTTTCCAGACCTTGGAGACAAGGAAAAACTCTTCCCTTGGAATTTTGCTTTCTTTCACAGCCTCTCCCACATAGGTCTCTGTCTGATAAAAGGAGGCTGTATCCAGATACCGGTATCCGCACCGGACAGCTGTTTTGATAATCTTTGATGTACTTCCTTCCGCTGCCTTGTAAGTGCCGAATCCCAGACACGGAATCTGTACACCATTGTTCAACGTCCTGCATTCTTTAATACTGTTCATTTCAAGTTCCTCCTTTTCTTAACTGTAAAATCAGATCCCTGTGAAATAAAAAGTCCCCTGCAGCTATCGCTGCAGGGGACGAGTTCTCACCCGCGGTTCCACCCCGCTTATGCCGTCCACCCCGAAAGATGAAAGACATCTCTTGCTGATAATGATAACGGTATTAAACCGGACGGTTTTGCCGCCGCTCAGAGGTAGTCTTCAGATGGTCCGTGATAAAAGGCTTCCAGCCAATGGCCTCTCTCTCTGGATCCGGTTTCACACCCTACTCGTCTCGTCACCACGTTTTCGTTTCTCAAATATAGAGTAATTATAATCATTCCGATTTTATTTGTCAATGCCTGTTTCTCCATCCTTTTACAGGCAAAAGCAGCACAGCCAGTGCTTCGCGCACCATATAATTCAGATAAAGAACCGGCTCTGACTTTGCCGGAACAGGGAAAAGTCTTTGGTACCCTTCCCTCTTTCCAAGAAGCCATGCCCGGTAAATGTGGAAGCTGTTCGTCACCACGCCGGCTTTCTTTTCCCTGATCTCCGGAATGAGCCGCACCGTAAACCTTAGATTTTCCTCCGTTGTGGAAGACCGGTCCTCCGGAAAAATCCGCTCTCTTTCGATCCCTCTTTCGGCCAGATACTCTTTCATGGCCTCTGCTTCCGGGATATCCTCGCCTCTTCCCTGCCCTCCGGAAACCACAATTTTCACAGCCCTGTGTCTGACTGCATAAGTGTATGCCCTGTCAAGTCGGAGCTTTAGCGAGCTTGTGATCCGGGTACGGTCTACCTTTGCCCCAAGAACAATCAGATACTCCAGGTCTTTCGCTTCTTTCTGCCTGCCAAAAAGCAACATCCGGATCCAGACAGCCGCCACTGCTGTCCAAAGCAGTGTCCAAAGCACAAGTGCCGCCCGTTCAGCCTGCCACGGAAGTCTCTCCTGCAACAATCCATACCCGATGCAAAGCACACCACAAAGAAGCCAGAAGCGGGAAAAGGTTGAATTCCATCTTCCGACATACCGGCATACAGCCAGATAATAAAGAAGACAGAACATTCCTGTCACAAAAGACATTATTTATTTTTGCCGCAGCAATGTTTGTACTTCTTGCCGCTTCCGCACGGACACGGGTCGTTTCTTCCGATCTTCTTTCCTTCTCTTACAAAAGTATGCATCTTTTTCGCTTCCTTATACAGCTCTTTCTGCTGTTCTTCGGAAAGCAGGATGTTCCACTGTGGAAGCTGGTAAAGCCACTCAGCCTTCGCATCTACCATGTTTTTGTAAAGTTTTTCTTTATCATAGATCAGATTGACCTCTGTATCTTCTTCCATGGTCTCGATCGGATTTTCGTTTATAAGGCTTTCGTTGATTCCGTCAAGGAATCCTACCATTGTCATAACTTCCACACCATATTTTTCGGCCAGTTCTTTCACTGTGCCTTTCACTTTCTCATCCGGGTTGGAAAGTAATTTTTCGTAAATTTCTTTTTCAGTCTGAAAATATGCGCCCCAGAAAGTCTCAAGCTGCTGCTTTGTCATCTCTCTGGAATACGCAGTCTCTCTCCACTGTTCCAATAACGTACTCATATCAAATTCTCCTTTGATTTAAAATAATCTTCGCAGACTTCATTATATAACAGGATATTTTATATTGCAAGAAAAACCACCCTGCCCTCTTCCATTGCTTTTTTAACGTATCTTTTATATAATTGTCATGAAAATAATCCATCAGGAGGTTTAACCATGAAAAAGACAAAACGAATTCTGGCTGTCCTTGGAATCATTCTTCTGATCACCATGTATGCCAGTACACTCATTTTTGCATTGATTGATCATTCCGCATCCCTGGGATTGTTAAAAGCATCCATCGCCTGTACAATTTTCGTTCCTGTTCTGCTTTATGCCTACACTTTGTTTTACCGTCTTCTTCACCGAAACGATGAAGATATGTAATCTCTTTACCAGAATATCAGATTTCAGCAAACATTTTCCTGTAGAATAAAACAGTGTGCCCGGAGCAAATCATTTTCTCCATGGACACACTGTTTTATTATCTGCCCGGGACCTGACTTCCGGCCGGGCGTTATTCTATTTTATTTCATGCCAGACTGAAAAAAAGAATCGGGTTGAAATCCGCCCCTGCGTCTTCTCTCTGGCTTCTTTTTTCTTTTTCTTTCATCTCTTTTCTTCTGTTTAAGTATTCTTCCATTGAAATTGCTTCCATGCGTCCCGGTATACTACTCTGCTGCATATAAAAACCTCCTTTTTCTGTTTCCCGGTATCACTATTATATGAAACGGAAAAAAACTTTATGACTCCCCCTTTACATCTTTCACTTTACCATCGAAATGTGTCTGTTTTATGGCACTGTTCTAAAATTTATCTAACTTCTTTCTTAAAAAATAAACAAAACCGCTCTTATCTGTTATCACTTTATCTCTTGACAGTATAAAAGTTTTATTTTACACTAGTAATAATTTTTAAAGGAGGACTCGAACATGGAAAACTTAATGATACCAGAGGGCTACCGCCCGCCGCTTTCCATCCGTGAAACGGAAGTTGCCATCAAAGAGGTGAAAGATCACTTTGAAAGGTCTCTTGCAAAGAACCTTCATCTGACACGTGTATCTGCCCCTCTTTTTGTTCGTCCGGAATCCGGACTGAATGACAACCTGAACGGTGTGGAACGCCCGGTTTCTTTTGGAATAAAAGAGCAGAATGATAAAGAGGTGGAGATTGTACACTCTCTCGCGAAGTGGAAACGCTATGCGCTGAAGCGTTATGGTTTTCACTCCGGAGAAGGTCTCTATACAGATATGAGTGCGATCCGCAGAGATGAGGATACCGACAATCTTCATTCCATCTATGTGGATCAGTGGGACTGGGAAAAGGTGATCTCCAGAGAAGAGCGCAATGATGAAACGCTGGAATACACGGTACGGAAAGTCTATGCGGCACTGAAGGAAACCGAACACTTTATGGCACGGCGCTATAACTACATCGGAGAAATTCTGCCGGATGACATTACATTTATCACTTCCCAGGAACTGGAAGATCTCTATCCTGAATGTACGCCGAAGGAGCGGGAATACCGCTATGCGAAGCAGAAAAAAGCCATCTTCATCAAACAGATCGGAAAAACATTAGCGTCCGGCGAACGCCATGACGGACGTGCTCCTGACTACGATGACTGGGAATTAAACGGCGATATTATCGTCTACTACCCTGTTCTTGATACAGCTCTCGAGCTTTCCTCCATGGGAATCCGTGTCGATGAAGCTGCGCTGAAACGCCAGCTTGCTCTTGCCGGCTGCGAGGAACGTGCCGAACTGGATTTCCAGAAATCTCTCCTCGGCGGGGAACTCCCGTATACAGTTGGAGGAGGGATCGGACAGTCCCGTATCTGTATGTTCTACCTGCGCAAGGCTCATATCGGTGAAGTTCAGTCTTCCATCTGGCCGAACGAAGTGGTTGAAGAAGCTGCGGTAAACGGAATTCCGCTTTTATAGATTTCAAAACCGCTCTGAACCACTTATTCCGGACATCCAAAACGGCTGCATGATGAATCATCATGCAGCCGCTCTTTCTTGTTTTTCTTTATCTGTAAATGATATCCTCACGTCCCGGTCCGTTGGAAACAAGTGTGATCGGGTAACCGATCTTCTCTTCTACGAACTCGATGTATTTCCGGCAGTTTTCCGGAAGATCTTCGTATTTCCTGATGCCGCGGATATCGCATTTCCATCCCGGAAGCTTTTCGATCACCGGTTTTGCCTTCTCCAGAAGGTAAGTCGGCGGGAACTCTGTTGTGATTTCTCCGTCGATATCGTAAGCAACGCATACCGGAATTTCATCCAGGTAGCCAAGTACATCCAGTACTGTGAACGCCACATCAGTTGTTCCCTGCATACGGCATCCGTATTTGGATGCAACCACATCAAACCATCCCATTCTTCTCGGACGGCCTGTCGTTGCGCCGTACTCTCCGCCGTCACCACCGCGGCGTCTCAGCTCGTCTGCCTCTTCTCCGAAGATCTCGCTGACAAACGCACCTGCTCCTACCGCACTGGAATATGCCTTACATACTGTCACGATCTTGTTGATCTCATATGGCGGAATTCCTGCGCCGATTGCACCGTATGCAGCCAGAGTGGAAGAAGATGTAACCATCGGATAGATTCCGTGATCAGGATCTTTTAATGTTCCAAGCTGTCCTTCCAGAAGGATCTCTTTTCCTTCTTTTAATGCTTCGTGAAGGAATAAAGATACATCGCAGACATACGGCTCGATCATCTTCTTGTAACCCATCAGCTCGTCGAACAGCTCGTCCGGCTGAATCAGCGGTTTATGATATAAGTGCTCCAGAAGAACATTTTTCTGCTCTGCAACACGCACAACCTTTTCCTTTAACAGTTCTTCATCAAACAGTTCGCTTACCTGGAAGCCGATCTTTGCATACTTGTCTGAATAGAACGGGGCGATTCCGGACTTGGTAGATCCGAAAGATTTCTTTCCAAGACGCTCCTCTTCATACTGGTCAAAGAGCTTGTGGTAAGACATTACCATCTGTGCACGGTTTGACACTTTGATCTTCGGAGTCGGCACATTTCTGTCCACGATAGACTGAATTTCATTTATTAAAACCGGAACGTCCAGTGCAACTCCGTTTCCGATTACACTTGTTGTATGATTATAGAACACACCGGATGGTAGTGTATGAAGTGCAAACTTTCCATAGTCGTTGATAATCGTATGACCGGCATTTGCTCCTCCCTGAAAGCGGACGATGATATCGGCCTGCTTTGCGAGCATATCCGTAATCTTACCTTTCCCCTCATCTCCCCAGTTAGCACCTACTACTGCTTTTACCATAACATATCCTCCTGTATGTGAATCGTTTTTTAACCACCTAAGCATTATACTATATTTTTAGGCAAATGTACATTTGATTTTCCGTTTTTCGGAAGTTTTCCAAAGATTTCGCAGCCTTTCCGCCCGGCAGGATGCTTTCCGGGACATATCCAGGTCTACATCAGAGGTGCAAACAGCCTCAGCACCTGTCCTTCGATTTTTTCCTTAACACTTCGCTCCTGAACCTCTTTCATCGTCACAAAGTGACACTTCTTCAATGTCTCCTGAAAGTCCCTCTCAATATCCGCGACAACCGGATTGTTATAAATAAAGACTCCATCTTCAAAATGAAGATACAGACTTCTGTAATCCAGATTGATTGTTCCTACTGTCGCGGTGTCATCATCAGATACGAAGATCTTGGCGTGAACAAATCCCGGAGTATACTCATAAATCCGGGCCCCTGCTTCAATCAATTCTTTATAATATGTCTTTGCCACCGCAAACGCATACGGCTTATCCGGAATGTGCGGCATGATGATGATCACTTCCATCCCGCTTTTTGCCACACGGGCGAGTGTTTTTATCATTTCATTATCCAGAATCAGATACGGTGTCATAATGTGGACATACTCTTTTGCATGATTCAGGATATGAAAGTATACTTCCTCACCGACAGTCTCATTGTCGTACGGGGTATCCCCGTACGGAAGAACGTATCCGTCTTTCGGATCAAACGGTTTACGGGAAGGATACAAATACTTTTCGTAGGCATCACTCTTCTTCTCATCAATATTCCACATCTGAAGAAACATGATCGTAAGACTCTGTACGGCATCTCCTTCCAGCATGATCGCCGTATCCTTCCAGTGTCCGAAACGCTCTCTCCTGTTAATATATTCATCCGCCAGATTAACCCCGCCTGTAAATCCTACCTTGCCGTCAATCACACAGATCTTTCGGTGATCACGGTTATTCTGAATTGTGGATACAATCGGATTGATCGGATTGAATACCTTACACCGGATTCCTCTTCTTCTAAGATACCACGGATAATCTGACGGAAGCTTGGAAATACTGCACATACCGTCATACATAAACCGGACTTCCACGCCTTCGGCTACTTTTTCTTCCAGAATGTGACGGACTTCATCCCACATTTCTCCGCCTTCCACGATAAAGTATTCCATAAAAATGAAATGCTCCGCCTTTCTCAGCTCTCTTTTAAGCGCATCAAACTTGTCCTCTCCAAGAGGGTAATATTCCAGCCTGGTGTTGCCATAAATCGGGAATCCCATATGTTTTCCAAGATAAAAGGACAGATTCTTATTCGCCAGTTTACTCTCCTTCATGGCATCAATGATCTCCATATCCTGACACATGTACTCTTCGGTCTCTTGCCGGAGGGTTTCAAGCCTCTTTCCAATATACCGCGTACCGATTTCGGATTTGACATAGATGTAGAAAAACGTTCCGAAAATCGGAAGAGCCATGATACACAGGACCCATGTCAGCTTAAACGCCGGATTATCTTCCGAATTAATGATATAAATCACCGCAATCGTACCGATAATACTGAAGACTCCATATAAATAGGTCCAGCTATCCGTCAGAAAATAAATACCAAAAACCATGACAAGAATCTGGATCAGAATCAGAAGAAGAATGACAGCAGTTCTGCCGTAGATCACACTGAAGAGTTTCTTTTGTACTTTTCGCTTTTTGCTTGATTCCAAATTCAATACCTCGGTTCCTTACTAAATACGGTTTATTCTAACACATTTCATTTTACACCTCAACTCCAAACGATTCAATGTATGTGTCAAGTAATCGTTGGCACTTTTTCTTCTTTTTTTGATATCAGTTTATTTCTTTTATTTTCAGACAATTCAGCTCGGACTTTATCTGATCATTTTATGTTTCTTTTTAACAGAATGCTCTT